>CASBQB010000060.1 GCA_949127655.1 Chroococcales cyanobacterium PMM_0086
CCGTAAGCTCTACGGGGTTAGCTTGTGGAGTAGATAAAACCCTCTTGAGTCATCAAGAGTCTACATTGAAGCAGGAAGTAAACAGCAAATTTAGGTTTGCATAGGTTTTATAGAGCGGATGAAGCCACCTGCCGAGTTAGGAACCAACTGAGGCGTGCTGTCGAGTGGGTTGCCGAAAGAACCGATTCGTCGAAAGGCGATCCCCCCACTTTGTTGCCAAGCAACCACAGAAACAATTTGGTCTCGCAGAGTAACGATATCGGGAAACGCCGCATTGACGTCTGGCGCGCTCACGAACACCTCACCGCTGAGGTCGGTTCCGTCACTTGCATAAGTATGCAAACGAACGTCACGCGCGAAGGTCGTTAGGTTCACATCTTCATAAGCTACGGCAACGCGGTCTGTCCTTACACTAGTCAGGGCAGCATTCTGCTGTACCTCGCCTGGATGAAGACCGACAAAAATCTGATTACTTGCCTGGTTGCCGATTGAAGAGATAGTCCTCAGCACAATGGCTCTGTTCAGGGTGGCGGAAAACTCAAACTCATAGAGAATCGCGCCGCCGCCGTTGGTCAGTGCCGTACTGTCGACCAGGATCTCTTGTACACCTGAGTTCTCAATGGCAAACCGATTGGTCTGGGGGGTGAAGTTTTTCGAGTCCGGGATATGGAAAAAGATGTCCGTGTCGTCCGGTCCGAAGAGTTCCTGGTAGATAACCCTCACCTTGCCGTCAGCCTGCTGGTAGATTCTTGGCTTAGATAGGCTTTTGGGGTCGGCTTCCGAGAGGGCACTCAGGAAATTTCCACTGGTGAAACTGCCAAGTGCGTTTAAGTGCCGAGCGAATATGTCTGAGGCGGGGCTGTTTGAGTCCCAGGCTAGGATAAATGTTCCATCCGCTAAGGCTGTTACTTTGGGATCAAGGGCGAGTGAATCAAACGAATATGTGACTTCTGTTCCCCAGAAGGTTGGTGTGGTAGTCATTTTAGTCTCTTATGTTCAAAGTTAATTGGTTCTCTTGACTTTTAGATTTTGGATTTTAGGCAAAACCAAGTCCCTGAACGTAAAATGTAGGTTTGGTATTGCTTCGTTGCACTTGCAATCACTTAATTTCTTTAGGCTGTAGCAAGATAGAGTCTTTTTTTCTTCTGTTTTATCCAGAGTTAAATATTGTTCACCACAGCAAATCAGACCAGAATAAGATCGAGTTGGACTGAGAACTTAGTCGGTTTATATTTACGGGTTATATAATCTGAAAATGCACTGGTCGTGCTACTATAGCTGAATTGGTTGAAAGAAGTAGCACCAAAACTCAATTTGACAATTTCAATCTTGTCGCCTTCACTGTCCTAGAAGTCTTTGATATAATAATATCTATGCCTTCAGATTTAGAGGAGAATCTAAAATTATCTGCGCTAAACCTCCTAAGAGATTGTCTTTGTTAAGACTGCCAACTAGTAGGTCATTGCCATTGCTACTAGTTAGAATGTCTTTGTCAAAAATGTGTCATTAACGTTCTATTGCTACTGAACACAAGTGGATAAACTGGTATCAACCTCAGCTCAACGCATGGTTAGGCATCAGTCTTTTGACTTACCATCCGCAAGCGCCTTCACGTCGTTAGTGGTGAGAGGATTGCCACCAACTCCCCAATCTCCACTCTTGACCTCTTCGATAACCACCCACGTCACTGGGCGCAGGTTTTCGCCTTCGATCGACACCATCGTATCAGTAAGCTTGCGAATCATCTCCTGCTTTTGCCTTGCTGTGAAAACGCCTTCGATCAGTTTTACATTTATTAAGGGCATGGATCTTCTCCAGTTTGTTTAGTGTAAAGGACAATAAATAAAACGACCATTCGTTTTTTATCTTTTTTGATTATAACGACCGTTCATGCTATTGTCAAGATATGAGTTTTACTTTGTCATCAAAAATCAGTTCCGAAGATCAAAAGCCCTACCGCTCGAAAGGCCAGTTCAGTCGCACCAAAATTCTGCTCACGGCGGCGAAGTTGGCAACAACGAAAGGACTGATTGGCTTGTCAATTGGAGACCTAGCCGCTGAGGTTGGAATGAGCAAGAGTGGCCTCTACGCGCACTTCAAATCTAAAGAAGAACTAGAGTTGGCAACGATCGAAACGGCAGCCAAAATTTTTGATAGTGAAGTTCTTCAACCTGCGATGATGGCGCAGGTCGGAACAGAGCGGATCAAGGCGCTGGCTAGTTTATTTTTTTCACATCTCGAACGTAGGGTGTTTCCGGGAGGATGTTTTTTTGCCGCCGTCGCTGCGGAACTCAACACGCGTCCTGGCCTAGCACGCGATCGAGTCGTTGATGTACTAGACAAGTGGCTTTCATTATTGAAGCAGTGCATTCTTGATGGGCAGGCATTAGGAGAGATAGATCCCAATGTAGAAATTGCTCAGGCTGTTTTTGAAATCGAGGCTATGCTCTTGGCTGCGAATTTCCTTTTTGTCCTGACGAATGACGCAATTCATCTGACACAAGCGCACAGGGGATTAGAAAATGTATTAGCACGACTCGCGGTTAATGCAAAGTCAAAGAAGAAAGCATCAGCGCGCGAGACGGCATGATCGAGTTGGTAATGTTCCAGATATGTTGAAAGCTTATGACTTAAACATCATAATAGAATACATTAAAAAGGTTGAATCTTTAATTAAATCTGTAGGAGCTAAAGTGAAATTTTTACCGACTTATTCTTGTGATTTATCACCAATTGAACTGTGTTGGTCTAAGTTAAAAGAAATTATACGTTCTGCCAAAGCAGGCACCAAAGATGCTCTTGATGTAGGCGTAGGCGTAGCCGCCCGTTAACTTAGCTTGCCCGCCGAAGGCGGTAGTTAGCGCGTAGGGTAGGGTAGCTATCACTAATGCTATTAATGCTATTTCTGAGGAAAATGCTATCAATTGGTTTTATCATTGTGGTTTGTTTGCTGAATCAATTCGATAGTATATAACTGTGGTTTATCTGGTCTCAAATTGCTGTAAATAATGTTCCTTTAAATGCTATTAAAAAAAAAAGGCTATTTTGACTCCTAAATAAAGTATGTAATTTTACGTATTACATTAACCATTAAGTTTTATAACTGATAATCAACTACGGAAATCTATTAACCGATAACTAATCCTGATCAAACCACTCCTGTATTCCGTGGGCAATAGTTCGAGCAAGTTTACGCTGTTGGTCTAAATTGGTAATCCATTCAAATTCTTCTGGGTTGATGATAAAAGCTAATTCCAAAAGAATAGAAGGAGCAATAGTTGGTCTAGTTAAAGCTAGATTATCCCAATAAACTCCATAGGAAGTCCGTTTTAGTTGACGAGTAATATAATTTTCTAAGAACGCGGCTAAATCATGTGCTTGAGGATGATACCAGTATGAACTAACGCCCTTGGTTGTAACTGGATCTCCTCCATCAGGTAATGAGTTGTAATGGAGAGAGAGAGAAAAAGCGGGTCTGACTTGTTCGATCAGGTTAACTCTCTCCTCTAAAGAAACGTCAACATCCGAGGTACGGGTCATTTGAACATTAGCACCGAGTTGGGTTAATTCCTCTTGCAGAAACTTGGCTACAATTAGGGTTGCTTCTTTCTCTGGGTAACCTGTAGGACCGATAGCGCCTGAGTCTTCTCCACCATGACCTGGATCTAGTAGTATTTTAATCCCCTTTAGCCCATTTGACTGTTCTGGTTCAATGGGATCTCTTAAGCTTAAAATAAGGGTTGTTCCTTCGTAACGTAGACTATAACCCCATTGCTGTATACCAGTAAGTCGAAAAATGTACTCTATCTGATTAGGACTAATCTGTTGCCAATCCATGCGTCTGAGGAATGGATCATAGTCTAAACGGATAAGATCAGTCTGAGCAGTGGTATTATACAAAGTAAGTGTAAAAGTCCGCTCACCCTGTTGTACAGTGAAGGGAACCGGAACTTCTAAAGGAAAAAGAATCTCTGTTGAGCCTGCTTTTTTACGAGAATAGATACCTCTAATCAATGAATTAACAGGGGTTGCACCTTGAATAGGGCTAGTTTCTTTAGCTTGTATCCAGGCTCCATAATCTAGTCTTAACCATTCTCCCTCTTTTCCAGTAACTGTTGCAAAGGTTCCTTTAGGAAGGGGTGTTAAACGAGAATAGTCTGTGCTTGGACCTGTGCGGGTAATTCCCGAAAAGGCAGTAATGACTACTACTCCTAAATGTTTAGGTGAACTTATTTTGACTTTTCCTGGACTTTTCTGAGAATTTTTTAGCCCATTTAAGGTTAACTCGTATATGGCTTCTGCATTTACTTCCTTCTCGGAAAAACTACTACAGCCTTTATAATGTCCTGCAAAAGACTCAACTTGTGGTTGACTCGAATCAATTAAAACAGCATTATTCGCAGCAAGTTGTTTGAGATAAGTCTGTGAAGCAAGAGGAATTACTTGCTGATCTAACTTGGCCATTACCCTAGCACCTTCTGCAGCAATTGCACTAAAACAGATAGATTCTCCTGTTAAGCGTTCTATATTTTGTTGAGGAGTGAGAGAAGCTTTTCCAAAACTAGTATCTTGGGGTATTTCGGCTATACTATTATTCTTGATTACTGTAACTAATTTTTCTTCTCCTTGATGGGTCACTTTAAATTGATTTTCCCCAATTTCTAAAGGAAATGTAGCTGCAAAATAGCCACTTTTACTCCTTTCAATAGATTGATTATTGATATAGACTTGATCCGACCTTGAAGCTACGCCAACAAAGAAGATACTTTGGGCTGTTGTTTCATGTCGATCTGGGGGATAAGCTAAAAAAAATTCATTTTTTGATGCCATAATTACCTGGGTAAACTGACAACCTATTACAATAGATAAGGTGATTATAATTATCAAAGCAAGACTTAGTTTACGCATATCAATATTATTTATTCATAACAGTTATAACTTTGATTCATAACTTCTAAGTAGACATTTTCTAAACTCACAAATTGACGAGAAATAGATTCTATAGACAAGCCATCAAAATAGTTGAGGACTTCTCTTAATTCTAGAACTTGCGGCAATAAAATTGCTATTTGCTGTCCATAATAACGATATCTCCAGCCTAATTGCTCGATTACTTGTCTAGCTTCTTTTTCCTCTTTAACTTTGAGAAAAACAATCTCTTTGGCGGGAACAAGTTGTCTTAATTCTTCTAAACTACCTTCAGCAATAATTTTACCAGTTTTAATAATACCTATACGATTACACAATCGTTCTGCTTCATCTAATAAATGAGTAGTTAATAATATTGTCATACCCTGTTGACTCAATTCAAGAATCAAGTTCCAAATTTCATAGCGAGATTCTATATCTAGTCCAGTAGTTGGTTCATCTAAAATTAATAACTTAGGTTGATGAACTAATGCAACAGCAATATTCAGTCTTCTTTGCATCCCACCACTGAGAGTTTCTACTTTACTTTTTGCTTGATCTAAAAGATTTACTGCTTCTAGACATTGCTTAACTTGTCTTTGTTTTCTCTGTTTATTTAAGCCATAAATATCTGCATAAAAATCTAGATTATCTTGACAACTTAAACTTTTATAAAGTAAGTTTTCTTGAGGTACTACGCCTAAAAGCTTCTTGTTAAGATAACGAGGATGTCGATGATTAATTGTGATTGTCCCTTCATCTGCCTTTAAGAGATTACAAATTAGATTAATTGTTGTTGTTTTACCTGATCCATTTGGTCCTAATAATCCATAGACTTCACCCGACTTAATGACTAGATTTAAGCCTTGAATAACCGCTTGATTTCCATGATTTTTGTAGAGATTCTGTATTTCTAGCATTTTACAGTCTCCTTTCTATTGTTAGCATTGTCTTATAAGATAGCCAACCTAATATTAACATTAAGATAGAAAATATTGATAAAAATTGGAAGTGAAACTCTATTTCTTCTAAGCCATTTCCTTTAAACCAAACTCCAATTAAGGCTTCATTGATGTGATAAACTGGGTCAAATTTAGCAATATCTAAAAGTACTTTTGGGAAAAAGCGAGCAGGAATAAAAGAGCCACCAAGAATCAAAAGAGGGATGCCAAAAGTTGCCACAAGAGAGTTAACATCTTCTGTCCTTTTAGCTAGTTGAGTACCTAAAATAAAGCCCACTCCCACATAGGCAATCACAGTAAGAATAATAATTAAGATCCCAAGAACAAGAGAACCTTGAAACTGGGCACCAAAACTAGCAGAGGTGCTATAGATTAAAACAGTCTGTCCAAAGGCTATACAGAGATGGGCTAAAAAAATGCCCAAAAAATAAGATAAACCACTCAAAGGAGATAAGAAGAGACGCTTGAGAGTTTTATGCTCTCTTTCTGCTACAACTGTGGCGACAGAACCACCTAAACAACTAAAAAAGAGCGCAGCACCAGCCAAAGAAGAAGGCGCAACATAAGACATAGCTTCTTTGAGGGGTATCTTACTCCGCTCAGCAATAATGACTCCATTGATTAAAAGAAGTGTCAGGGGAAAGATTGTCCAAAAAATCAGGCTACGACGACGATAGATTAATTCTTTGAGGACACGTCTAGCTACGGCCACTGTTTCTCGCCAATATTTCACTTGATTCTCTCTAAGACTAATTTAATACGTTCTTGTACTACTGCATCCATTTCTTGCTCTAGTTGATTTTTTAGCTGTTGTATAATTTCTTGCTTAAACTTACTCTCTTTTGTCGCCTTGGACAGAGACTCCAAAGCGTTTACACAAGCATAGCGAACAATCCATTCTGCATCAGACAATACTTTAATAAGTGTCAAGAAGACGGATTTCTGTATATTTATAACCTCAAGGGCTGAAAATTGTTCCCATAAAAGGTTACCTAGTCCTTTAGTTGCCCCGCGACGGACGCTAGGTGAGAAATCATGCTTTGCTGAGTCCAAAAGTAAGTCTAGTCCTCTAATATCTCCAATACCTGCTAAAGCGCGAATGGCCCATGCTCTAGCACCGTAATTATAACCATCTAGTTGATTGAGAATAGAGGGAACTGCGACTTCTCCTAATTGAATTAGTCCCTCTACTGCAGCTACTGCAGCCCCAGGATTATTGTAACCGAGAACTTCAATGAGAGTAGGAATGGCTGCTTGATCGCAAGTGGCAGCGAGTTCTTCAACGGCTTTTAGTAGACTCTCTGCAGAATCAGCATCTTGGACTATTTTAATCTGATTTTTTATAGACATTGGGTATCAGGGATTAGATCCTCCCTGACCTTTTTTCTTAGAAGGATGTGGGATCTCTGTTTTTTTGGTAATATATACATATTATCTCTCAACTTAAACTATCTTTAAGAGTCTTTTTGGCCATTTCTAGAGCGAAAGTGAGTTGACTAGGATCGCGTCCTCCTGCTTGGGCTAAATTGGGACGGCCTCCACCTCCTCCCCCACAAAGTTTAGCTATTTCTCCTATGAATTTGCCTGCTTGCAGTTTCTTTTCTTTATATACTTGTGTACTAAAAACTGCTACTAGGCTAACTTTATCGGTTCCCGAACTAGATCCTAATACTACGGCACTCTCTCCTAATTTCTGTTGTAGTCTTTCTGCTGCTGCTTTGAGTGCTTCCGGTTCTACATCTTCGATAGTGGCTACCAATACTTTAATTTCTCCAAAAGTTTCAGCTTGTAATAGAAGTTGATCGGATTTTAAGATAGCTAGTTCCTGTTTTGCTGCTTCTAGTTGTTTTTCGCTGTTTTTGAGTTCTGTCTGGAGAGTGGTAATGCGGTCTGGTACTTCTTCAGGTTTAATTTTAAAGCGCTCAGTTAAGTCCTTGACTATTTTATCTCTAACTTTTAAGTATTCTAAAACGGCGGTTCCTGCGACAGCTTCGATCCTTCTGACTCCTGAAGAGATTCCACTTTCAGAGATGATTTTAACTATGCCTATCTCTGCTGTATTCTTGACATGAGTTCCCCCACAGAGTTCTAAAGAAACACCTGGAACATCAATTACTCTAACCTGGTCTCCATACTTCTCCCCAAACATGGCTATAGCGCCTTTAGCTTTGGCCTCCTCTAAAGGTAAAACAGATATTGCCGTTGGATGTGCTTCACTGATCCAAGTATTGATCAGGTCTTCTATCTTTTCTATTTCTTCTGTGGTTAAGGCGTGGTTTAAGTTAAAGTCAAAGCGGAGTTGTTCAAAACTAACTAGAGAACCTGCTTGTGAGATATCGGGATCAACTATTTTTTTCAGGGCAGCTTGTAGAAGATGAGTGGCTGTATGATGAGCTTGTAGACGACGGCGATATGACGGGTCTATAGTGGCTTTGAGATAACCCCCTACCTCGATTAGACCGCGTTCTATGCGTCCATAGTGAATGAAGAGGTTGGACTCTTTCTGAACATCTAAAATGTCAATGATCAGATCATCACCTACAAGATAACCGCGATCGGCAATCTGTCCACCTGATTCTGCATAAAAAGGGGTACGATCCAGGATAATCTGTACTTTTTCTCCTGTTTGGGCAGTTGAGACAGTCTTTCCTTCTACTACAATTGCTTTAACTTCTGCTTGAGACTGTGACTCTGTATAGCCTAGAAATTCTGTGGGATCTTGTTCGAGTGCTAATTGAGCTAGACTACTTTGTACTGTTAAGTCTATAGTTTGATGAGCCGAGGAGGAGCGTTCCTTCTGTAGTAGCATAGCCTCTTCAAACTCTTCTAAATTAACTGATAAGCCGCTTTCTTCGGCTATTTCTTGGGTTAATTCTAGGGGAAAGCCATAAGTATCATAGAGGGTAAAAGCATCAACCCCTGAAATTACCCCTTGAGAGTTCTCTAGTATTTCTGCTAGAAGTTTTTCTCCTCTTTCGAGTGTTTCTAGGAATCTTAATTCTTCCCGTTCTAATTCTAATTCGATGCGCGCTTGGTTCTCTTTAACTTGAGGATAAATTGATTGGGCTAAGTTAATGGCTGTTTGAGCTACTCTAACTGTAAATGTGCTCGTAATCCCTATTAAACGTCCATGACGCACCACACGACGCAACAGACGGCGCAGAATATACCCTCTACCTATATTAGAAGCAGCTACTCCATCAGTCATCAAATGTACAACTGCCCTAATATGATCCCCAATCACCTTTAAAGATACTTTGATTTTTTCTGAAGCTTGACTATAGTCTATTTGTGCCAGTTCTGCTGCTGTTTGAATAATTGGTAAGATTAAATCTGTTTCATAATTGTTGGGTACCTTTTGCAGGATTTGTGCCATGCGTTCTAGTCCCATCCCAGTATCAATGTTCTTGTTATCTAAAGGGGTGAGATTGCCTGTAGCATCTCGGTTATACTGCATGAAGACTAGGTTATAGAACTCAATGAAGCGACTATCATCTTCTAAGTCGATTGTTTCATTACCTAATTCTGGGTGAAAATCATAATATAGTTCAGAACAGGGGCCACAAGGTCCTGTCGGTCCTGAGACCCAAAAGTTATCATCTGACCCCATTCTTTTAATTCTCTCTGGAATCACACCTATGCGATCCCGCCAAATAGCATAAGCGTCCTCATCTGACTCAAATACACTTACGACCAGGGACTCTGCAGGTAATTGAAAGACTTCTGTTGAGAGTTCCCAGGCCCAAGCAATAGCCTGTTCTTTGAAATAATCCCCAAAACTAAAGTTCCCCAACATCTCAAAAAAGGTATGATGTCTAGCTGTGCGTCCTACATTCTCAATATCATTGGTGCGGATACATTTCTGAGAGGTTGTCACTCTTGCTGATACGGGGGTCTGTTGTCCTAGAAAAATAGGTTTAAAAGGCAGCATTCCCGCAATAGTTAACAATACAGTGGGATCTTCTGGAATCAAAGAGGCACTTGAGAGAACCTGATGTTTACGTTGGGCGAAGAAATTGAGAAATTTTTGACGAATTTGGTCTCCACTAAGAGATTCAGGGTTGCTGCGGTACTTCATCTATCTTGCTTTTTGCTTCCTTTGGCTGTTCTATCTCTATATTATCTCTATCGATGTATCTCAAGAAAAATCGGGCTTAAAATAGGGGAAAATACTCCCCCTATTTTTGTAGTACTTTTAACGTCTCCGTCCGCCACTACCGAAACTGCTTCTACGACTGCCAGAAGAACTACCGAAACTGCTTCTACGACTGCCAGAAGAACTACCGAAGCTATTCCCACTAGGCGTATAAGACTTACCAGAAGATTTTAGACGACTAGAACCAAAACCTGCTCCACTTGACTTATTAGAGTTAATCCCTGTTGAGGATCTGCTACCACTGCCAAAGCTGCCTGTACTGCGCAATGTTTGACGATTTCTGACTGCTGCAGGAGGTTGATTATAGCGAGTTTGATAACTATCAACAGCTTGATTATAGCTGCTACCATATCCCCCGAATCCTCTCATTGAACCGGATTGAAAAGCGGGAGGAATGTAGTGTTGTGGACGGAATAGTAAGCTACCTAGGGCCTGTCCTGCCAAAGCGCCTGCAAAAGGATTCCAAAAGCTAGATTCTTGACGCACTACAACATTTTGGGGGCTTCCTGTTTGTGGGTCATTGCGAGCTTCAGTTACAGAGTGAAGATACTCGATTTTAAAGTCTTCAGCTAGATAAATTACAGGTTCTTTGTTTTTAACTTCTAGAAAGGTCTTTTCATTCTGTTTGATTTGTTCATCGGTTAAACGAGCCATTTGCAAACGTTGAGTCTGAAAAGTTGGAGAAGTCCCAGTTGGGGTATTGAGCAACATTAGGGTATACTTACCATCACTATCATCATAACTAGCCTGCTGAACGGGATATTTCCCATCAGCAAGCACAGAAGAAGAAGTTAAAGCAGTGCGCTGACGCTCATTAGTTACCTTCGGGAGAGATGTTCTTTCACTAGTGGAACCTCCACAGCTAACCATCGTCCAGCAGAGGGCTACAGAGAGAAAAAGGGCTACAATTTTGCGAAACATAGTATTTAAAATGAGCTAATCAATTACACTACCTTATATTTTCATCTTAACTTGCTGCATTATGAACAGGGTAATTCCCCCCTACTACTAGAAAATCAACTTAAACTCAGAAAGTTTACAAATCTTAACTTTTTGGGCTAAGATAGAGAAGGCGTAAGATATAGGTTAAAAAAGTTGTTTTCTTTTAAAGAAGACAGATAAATAAGTTTGTAAACCTCGTAACAGTTATTTAACGGAGCTTAGCCAGAATTTAGAAAGTCCTAGAGAAAGAGAGAGATAAAATTACCCTACTAGATTCGTTGAAGAAGAGAAAACTTAGCATTCACAGATCTAGACAGGACTTAAAACCTACTAAGGAGTAAGACCTGGCAATTCTTGGGAAGAAATACAAATATGCTGAAGGTAGAACCAATTAACTTAAAAGTTAGAAATTTATCTGGGTTTAAAAGTCAAAACAAAAAAGGAGGTTGGAAGGTTTGTCCTGTCTAGATAACCAAAGATTTACAGCCGTAATTAACTTATGAAAACTGCTAAAAACTACACCGATCCAGTACGCGCCTATCTAAGAGAAATTGGCAGAGTCCCTCTCCTGACCCATGAAGAAGAGATCCTGTTAGCCAAGCAGGTACAACAAATGGTACTTCTCAACCAACTCAAAACTAAACTAAAAGAGGAAATAACAGAAGAATTAACAGATAGTCAATGGGCCGAAGCTGCAGAAATTACCGAAGAAGATCTGCACAAGACAATCACCCTAGGAGAATATGCTAAACGAAAAATGGTAGAGGCTAACCTGCGTCTGGTAGTATCTGTGGCCAAAAAATATCTTAAAAGGAATCTAGATCTTTTAGACTTAATCCAAGAAGGAACAATCGGGATGCAAAGAGGGGTAGAAAAGTTTGATCCTACTAAAGGATATCGTTTCTCAACTTATGCCTACTGGTGGATAAGACAAGCTATTACTAGAGCAATAGCTGAGAAGAGTCGTACAATTAGGTTGCCAATACACATCACCGAAAAACTCAACAAAATCAAAAAAGCACAACGTTATCTAGCTCAACAAAAAGGGAGATCCGCTACAATTGCAGAATTAGCCCAAGAACTAGAATTAACGCCTAAACAAGTCCGTGACTACCTAGAAAGATCACGCCAACCCCTCTCTTTAGATCTAAAAGTAGGAGACAATCAGGATACAGAACTAAGCGAATTGTTAGAAGATCATAACTCTTCTCCCGAAGATTTCGCTACTCATGCTTCCTTGCAAAGGGATCTAGAAACTCTGATGAACGATCTGACGATCCAACAGAGAGAAGTTCTGGCCTTACGTTATGGGTTAGCAGATGGACAACCAATGACCCTTTCTAAAATTGGCATTTGTCTGAATATTTCTAGGGAAAGAGTGCGTCAAATTGAAAGAGAAGCGCTTGCTAAACTCCGCAAGAAAACAGCTTCCTTGCGGGAATACCTAGCTAGTTAAGCGAGAAAAACCCACCTAAGTCGTTCGGTTCTACAGACTATCAGACTTACTTGCAAGTTGTTAGATTAGAATTAAAGAACGCAGAATGTTTTAAGAGCCAAAAGCATCCAGAGGAGGCAAAAGATGAACAACGAAGCCAATAATCGCGCACAGCCCTTTTTACAAGGTGACAGTGAGTCAGGAGATCATCTATGGCAGTATGTACAATCATTGAGTCCTGAAACCATTTCTCACCTCTCAAAACCCGAATCTAATGAAGTTTTTCAGGTGATGGAACGCAATATCATAGGGCTTCTAGGCAATCTACCAGGTGAGCATTTTGGGGTAACAATTAGTACTAATAGAGACCATTTAGGACGACTTTTGGCTTCAGCTATGATGAGTGGTTATTTCCTGCGTAATGCTGAACAGAGACTGAACTTTGAGAAGTCTTTACTTAGGGTAGATAATACCTCCTTCGGTGAAGAGTGTCCTTTTTAAGATGGAACAAGAAACTCACCAACTACCTCACAAAACCATCGGTGTAGCCGTTATTCACAACAAAAAAGGTGAAATTTTGATAGACCGTCGTCTACCTGGCGGCACCTTTGGAGGTTTTTGGGAGTTTCCAGGCGGCAAACTAGAAAAGAACGAACGCATAGAAGATTGCATCAAAAGAGAAGTATTAGAAGAATTAGGATTAAATATAGAAGTAAGTGCGCACTTGATCACCCTCAATCATCTCTATACTGATGTTGAACTGACTTTAATCGCCCATCATTGTCATTATCTCGGAGGTGAGCCTCAAATGCTAGAATCTCAAGAGATTTGTTGGTCTAAAATAGAACATCTGAATCAATTTACTTTCCCTGCAGCCAATGATATGATTGTCGAAGCGATATGCAGAGCCAATTATGTCTTCTGAATATCCTCGGTGTTGTAGCTTCGATGAAAGCCGAAAGATAAATGAGTGTTTCAAAAACCTTAACAGTGCTTTCCAAAAGATTTCAAATTTCAATAATAATTATTATCTTAATAGGAGTTTTGTTAAGGTTTTATAATTTAGATAAAAAGTATTACTGGCAAGACGAGTCTGTCACTTCATTGAGAATTTCTGGTTATACTTTCAAAGAGTTAAAAGAGGAAGTATTAAAAGACAAACCAGTCAGTATAGCCCAATTTAAAAAGACTTTATTAGACTCTAATAAAAATGTTCCAGATATGATTAATGGGTTAGCTGAAGAAAACTCAGATAACCTCCCATTATATTTTATTTTACTTCGATTCTGGACAGATTTAGTCGGTGAATCAATTACTACTGTGCGAGGATTTTCGGCTGTTTTAAGTGTTCTAGCCTTACCTTGCTTGTACTGGCTATGCCTAGAGCTATTTGAATCATCTGTAACGGGCATTATAGCGGTAATGCTGATGTCTGTCTCGCCATTTCATCTCTTGTATGCTCAAGAAGCTAGAATGTACAGTGCATGGGCTTTACTCGTTTTACTATCGAGTATAACTCTCTTAAGAGCAATTAAGTTTAATAACACCAGAAAATGGCTAGAATACGCCTTAACTGCTTGTTTAGGTATGGCTACCCACTTGTTTATGGCACTGGTTCTACTCCAAAATATGATTTACTTGGTCATTTTAGAGAAATTTAAGTGGAGTAAAGTTATCCGTAATGGTTTGATAGCCAGTTTAGCAGGTCTGACAACTTTGGTTTTATGGATTTTACTAGCAAAAAGTAAAATTCAAATAGTCAAAGAAGTTGCTAATTATTGGATATGGGACATCAATAAAAATGTCGGCTTTGGCGAAAAACTAGCTATTTTTTTTAATCAACTTGACACCCTATTTGTGGATTTTTGGTATAGAAAAATTAATTTATTTGGCTTAGAGTCAAATAGCTGGATTATTAAACTCCACTTTTATTTGAAGCCATTGATTGTAATTTTACTAGGATATGCTATTTTCTTTATTGTTTTAAAAGCACCCCTAAGAGCGTCATTATTTGTTTCGATGTTAATATTAACTGTTCCTGTCGGTCTTGGTCTTGTAGATTTAACAACGGGTTCAGGCTTTTTAAAAATAAGTCGTTACTTATTTCCTAGTTACATTGGATTAGGGATTGTCACAGCTTATCTTTTAAGTAGTAAAATAGTCAATGAAAGTATTAACTCCTGGTCAAGAAGATTTTGGAAACTCGTTACAGTTTTATTAATATCTGGAGGTTTTTTGTCCTGTCTCCTCATTTCTCAAGCTGAAACTTGGCAGACTAAATATGGAGAGTTTAATCTGAAAAATGTAGCCGTACTCAATGAAATTAAACAACCATTACTGATTATTGGAGATACAAAAGTGTTAAACAACCTGTTATCTCTTAGTAATTATTTGAATGACCAAGTTCAGGTAATATACAGTCCTCAAACTAAGGATATAGACCAGGTAATTGAGCCGTTCAATGACGTTTTTGTTCTATATCCATCTGCAGAATATGGACAACAAGTTCAAGACGAGCAAAAATACTCATTAGTTCAGATGCAACAAGCGAAAGGATTATGGAGATTAGAGAGAAAAACAGGAGTATATTAAGTCTTTTTAAATATGAATTCAGAACTTAAAGAATCAATAACTATTATAGACAATCAATTATCAAAGCGTTACATTGCTTTAGATCCAGGTGGCTATTTTATTATTTACTTAGATAGAGAAGCAGGCACAATTGGCGCTAAACACTATACAAATATTATTAATGAAAAGGGTTTAGCTGTTGATCCAGAAACAGGAAAAGTCATTCCAACCAAGGCCAAGGTAGAGAGAACAGCCAACACAGTGTATACAGGGAGGACAGCCAAGGAACTCTGTATCAAGATTTTAGAAGAAACCAAACCACCTCTAATTACCATGTTAGACCACGCAGCCTATCTAGGGAGAGAATTTTTAAGAGCAGAAATCGCCATAATTGAAGGAAAAGAATATATTCAAGATTAAAGGAAAATTGGTCAATTTTTCAATTTCTACCTCATAATCGACATATTACTAACGGTTAAAAATATGTCGCATCCTTTATATATTGCCTTCATCTGGCATCAACATCAACCAATCTATAAATCGCAACAAGCAGGGGAATACCGTTTACCTTGGGTAAGACTACATGGAACCAAGGACTATCTAGATCTAATTCTCCATCTAGAGCGCTATCCTAAACTACATCAGACAGTTAACTTAGTACCCTCTTTGATTCTGCAAATAGAAGATTATGCCGCAGGTACTGCCAGCGACCACTATCAAAAACTGACCCTCACTGCAGCAGAAGACCTCAAAAAAGAACAGAAACGAGAAATCATCGAACACTTTTTTGATGCTAATGAAGAGCATTTAATCACTCCTCATGCGCGTTACGCTCAACTTCATACACAACGAGAAGAAAAAGGTAGAGAATGGTGTTTAAATAACTGGCGAGACGAAGACTATGGTGATCTCTTAGCGTGGCATAATTTAGCCTGGATAGACCCTATCTTTTGGGATGATCCACAAATAGCTAATTGGTTAGCACAAGGTCAGAACTTTAATTTAGCTCAGCGTAAAAAAATTATCCAGAAACAAAGGGAAATCATTAAGCGCATTATCCCTCAACATCGACTGATGCAGGAAAAGGGACAACTAGAGGTCACTACCACCCCTTATACACATCCTATTTTACCTTTGTTAGCAGATAGTGCTGCAGGTAGAGTGGCAGTCCCAGAAATGCCACTACCAAACAATCTTTTTCAATGGGAACAAGATATACCCCGTCATTTAAGCAAAGCATGGGAAATCTACCAAGAGAGGTTTGGCTGTTCTCCTAGGGGGTTATGGCCATCTGAACAGTCAGTTAGTCCTGCTATTCTGCCTTATATTGCTGCGCAGGGGTTTAAGTGGATCTGTTCAGATGAGGCCGTTTTAGGCTGGTCTCTACAGCACTTTTTCCATCGGGATGAGACAGGTAATGTCTATGAACCTGAATTACTCTATCGTCCCTATCGTCTAGAAACTAATCAAGGAGATCTCAGTATTGTCTTTCGGGATCACCGTCTCTCAGACTTAATTGGTTTTACTTATGGAACGATGGAACCGAAAAAAGCCGCAGCAGATCTAAGTGGACATTTAGAAGCGATTTCCCGCTCCCTTAAACAAAAACAAGGAGGAGGAACCGCTTTAGAAGAACCTTGGTTAGTAACAATTGCTTTAGATGGTGAGAACTGTTGGGAATTCTATCAAAAAGATGGTTTACCCTTCTTTGATGCACTATATCAGAGCTTTAGTGATAATTCAGAATTGAAACTAGTCACCGTCTCGGAATTTTTGGAACAGTTTCCCCCTACAGTCACTATACCCAGTCAAGATCTACATAGTGGGTCTTGGATTGATGGTACTTTTACTACTTGGATTGGTGAACCAGCTAAAAATAAAGCCTGGGAGATGTTAGGAGAAGCTAGAAAGACTTTAGCAGAACATCCTGAAGCTACAGAAGAAAATAACCCGAAAGCTTGGGAGGCAATATATGCAGCCGAAGGTTCAGACTGGTTCTGGTGGTTTGGAAAAGGACATTCTTCTAATAATGATTATACCTTTGACCAGCTATTTCGGGAAAACCTGATTACTCTCTATGAGGCACTCAATGAACCTGTTCCAGCTAATCTGTATAATTCTATTGATGTCCATTTACCTCGCACTGAACATACCCCCGAAGGCTTCATTAATCCCAATATAGATGGTCTAGGTGAACAACAGAACTGGGATAAAGCAGGACGTATAGAGATAGGGGGTGCGAGAGGAACCATGCACCGTGCTACTCTTGTACAAAGACTCTTTTATGGAGTGAATCACTTTAACTTATATCTGAGGTTAGATTTTCAACCAGGTTTTGAAGTAGGAAAAGACTTACCCAATGAGTTACATCTCTTTTGGTACTACCCTGAAATTAAGGGTGCAGTGACTTCTATTCCTTTAGAAGGACTACCCAATGAAGCACCTTTAAATCATCAATATCATCATCATTTGGGGATCAATCTCTTAACTAATTCAACTTGGTTAGAAGAAGTGGGAGAGGATCACAAGTGGCATCCCCGTTTGAATAGGGTACAGATTGCTTTAAATAAATGCTTAGAAGTAGCATTACCTTGGGCTGATTTGCATATCTATCCTGATAGTTCACTTCAGCTGGTGGCTATTCTAGCAGACCATGGGACTTTTAAAAGTGTGCTTCCTGAAAAAGGCTTAATTACCTTTAAAATGCCGTGACCTAGCCGCTGTATTGCGCTCCTATTTGTTTAGGATCAAGGAAATTCTTGATCCCTAAATTTAAGAAATGAGAGCTTGTTCAACCGCTAACTAGAAGAGGGAATAGATTATTCTCATTCATCAAAATTAAGGTAAGTAAAACCTGTTTTCTTATCTGTTAAAGATATCTGATACTTTTCATAGATCTCAAGACCTGGAATAGGCGCTGTAAATTCTTTAGGTATTTGATATTCACTAGCAGAGAATTGATTACGAAGATTTACGATCATTTGATAAGGTTGGTACCATTTTCGCAATACCTGTAATAACTCATCAAATTTAATTCTTACCATTCCATGTCTATATTCTAAAGCAATATACTGCAAAATTGTAGTATAAGTCGTTAGGTTATTTTTATTGGGAGGAATGCCAATAATCTTGCCAAGTTTTTGAAAAGTTTCAAACTGCATAGCTACTGATGTTTGTAACTTTTTGAAATCCATGAGATCGTATTTTTTCAAACTAACTGCTAAATCGGAAATCTTTTTTAGAATTGAATAGTCATCTAAATGATAAGCTTTAAAAAGAGAAAGTAACTTCAACCCTAATTCATTGTCTGCTATACGGTCTAATTCTTTAACATAAGCCTTTAAGGCGGTTTTTCCTTCATCCGTTTTAATTTGAGGTATGATTTCTTCTACTTTATTTTTTAGTTGAGACTTAAATATGCTGGTTGAATCAGTCATTTCTTCTATGCACATCAATCTTTCTTCTACAAACTCATATACTTCTTGCTGTTTACTACTTCTGTAGGTAAGTTCAGCTTGGTCTATTTTCAAAAAACTATCTTTAGCTTGAATAGCGACTTGTAAGAGTTTTGTGGGTTTGTAAAGCTCTTCGTATCCTTGAATTCCATATTTTAAACAGTAGCAAATTTTAATATAGATTAAAAACTCCTTAGCACAGAATTTATCATTATCTATTACAGCCGCCATTTTAGCAAAAAACCGCATATCTACCATTTTTTTATCGTGGATGACTAAAACTTCTTCGGCAATTTGCTCTTTAGAAAAGTTATCTACTTGCTGTTGCAAAAAACCTTCTAGATTTCGGAAAAACCCTTTTTTTTCACCATAATTTGAATCTAAAAAAGATTGTTTAGTGGCTTTATCGGCTAGAGATTTTTCTTGAGGATCTACCATAATCATGCTCCTTAATCAGTTCAAGCTATTATTCTGCTTGGCTAGTCTGTCTTAACTTCGGCAAAAAGTAGTCTAAGATACAATATAATCAGTAACTTCTACTTTTACCTGGTGTTTCAGCAAGTTAAGCCTAAATTTGAAGGATTCTTTAAGCAATTGTATACTATATGAGAATGTAGGTGCCAAAAAGAATTATAAATAATTATTACTTAATTATAAGAACAGGCCTGCCTGATCCAAATAGTTAATTCGAGCATATGGAGCCAAAGATTCTAATATTTGTGTTCCATAACTACGACGAATTACCCGAACATCCAGCAAGGCGACTAGACCTTGAGACTCTCTTAAGGGCATTACTGCACGTTGAATAGTCTTTAAGGCAGTAGGTAGAAGATAGAGACGAAACCAGTCCTGTTTGTGTTTTTTATAGTAAGAGATTTGGGCAGCGACTAAAGGGTTTTCTGGAGAGGGGAGAGGTAATGTAGCCATGATCAGCAGTTGTGGGACCGGAAAATACTCTTGGTGTGCAATCCAGAAAGCCCAACTACTAACTAAAATTACTTCAGGTGATAGAAATTGATTTTTCTCAACTTGCACCCTAGAACCAAATTCAGCCGCTAAAACTGAGCCTACTTGAGCCTTTAGAGGGACATCCTCTACTAAGATAACTAGAGGATTTTTGTGGGAGGAAACTAACTTAATTAATCGACAGATTTCTCCTAGTAAGACTCCTTGAAACTCAGGAGTATTAGGAAGAGGAATACGCTCTGGAAGATAGAGGTTAATCTGTTCTGTCTGTCGGTTAGGTGAAAAGGTAACGGAGAGGATATTCCCTAATCCTAAAGAAGAACGATAAAGAGAAGCATCTTTTTGAGCATCTAGGAAACCGCCCATTAAGACAACAGGTTGTTGTAATAGTAGATTACTTAGAAGAGAAGAGACTTCTAAAGGAGTTGTCTGTAAATTAAAATAACCCTTTGGTCGATCCACAATAGCCTGAATCATTTGATTGCTAGATTGTGCTTGTTGTTGGAATTTCTCCCAGGTTGGAGGTAGAGGGGAAAGAGACTTTAGATAAAGAAGAAGTCCTAGTAAATAACGATATTCTATATCATCAAAGAGGTAACAATTGTAGGGGTTTTTGGGATGAGCAAAGATACTTTTAGTTAATTTAATGCGGATATCGTTAATCTTTTCTTGCAACGGCGGGAAAGTTTCTAAGAGATCAAGCCAGTCGCCAGGTGAAATTGTGATACTTAAAAGCTCTCTAAGATAGTCTTCTAGTTGGTCGGCTTGATCAATCAAAGTGGGGACATTAAGCGGAAAAATTGGCTCTTTACTTAGACGATCATTGAGCCAAAATTTAGTCGAGGTGATGGCTAGTCCGTTCCCAGAAGCCAGATAATCTACGGTAATAGCTTTATTGGTTTGTAAGTTCTTTTGTAATTGGGGGAGTTCTATTTCGACTAACCAAGCGTGGACCTTGGCTGGAACCACTAGACAAACTGAACCTTCACTGAGTAAAGCAGGTGTTAGATAACTCAGACAGTAACGAGTTAGACTACTTCTGGTTTGAATTAAGGCAGAACATCTTAAACGCAGAGATCTAGAAACAAGTCGGGCCATCGTTAAATGGTGCGGCCAGTAATAATCTTTCTGTCCTCTAAGAAAATCTCGTAAACTGTTGTGAACTTCTGCCTCTAGTAATGTCATCGGGAGTAGTTTTTAGGGATTGTTTCCCTCTCGGTTAGAAGTCTCTATTTTAACTTTGGTGGTTTGTTTGTGGAAAAGTTGGGCTAGTTTTTCAGCTTCTCGTCTTACGTCATGTTCTTTGAGTACATCTTGATAGCCACTTTCACCCATTTTTTCTAGTTCTTTTGTTGACATCTGCAAAACCTTCTGCATGACCTCTACTAAGTCTTTTAGGCTACCTGCTGGAATTAACCAACCTGAAACACCTGGACGGACTAATTCGGGAATCCCTGCAATATAAGTACTAATAACTGGTCTCCTCAAGGCTAATGCTTCCATCAGAACGACAGGGAGTCCCTCAGCAAAACTAGGTAGAATTAAAGCACGAGATTCTAAGATATACTCTTGAACCTGACTTTCACTAGCCCAACCTGTAATTTTTATTTGCTCTTCTAGATGATGTTTGGTAATGAAATTCTCTATTTGAGAACGCATTGGCCCATCTCCTACTAAGGTCATTCGACACTCAACCCCTAAAAGATGTAGTTGATTAACTGCCTCTATTAGAAGAAGTTGACCTTTTTGCGGCGCTAAACGTCCTATACAAACTAGTCTCGGTTGTTCTGGAATAGGTTTTAGTAGAGTGTCTAAAAATTTTCTTTCTACTCCACAATGCACTACCTCAATTTTACTCCAGTCTTCTAAATCCGACCAACGATAAAGTTGACTTCGGCCATAGGAAGAGATCCCCACCACAAAACTAGCTTCTTTAATCTTTCTAGGTAGAGCAATATCACTTACTTTGTCAAATTCTTCCGGTCCATGTACTGTAAAACTATAGGGTGGCCCGCCTAATTTATGGGTTAAAAGAGCGACTGTTGTAGAATTAGTACCAAAATGAGCATGAATATGAGTAACTTGTTCTTTTTGACACCAAAGTTTTAATAGGCTAGCTTCTACTAGATAGGCTAAATGTCTGAGTAATCCTCGCTCTGATTTCCAACCCATTTTTAAGGTTAATTTGAGTGCTTCCCAAAACCTCACAGGATCAGTTAGAATCAAGAGTGAGCTTAGAATAAAGATTAGCTTTTTTGCTTGCAAAATTACTTTAGTAGCCTCAAATTCTTGTTGATCTTCAGGATCAACGATTATTTCTTCAGGTTTCCTGACAGAAACTCGCAAGATTTGAAGATCTAGTTCTTCTAGTGCTCTTATTTCTCGACGAATAAAACTATGGCTAATTTTAGGGTACTGGTTTACTAAATAAAGTATTTTCATAAGTCAAGTAAAGTTATTTGCTACAATAGTCAGATAAGACTTAAACCAGTGAATTGATCCAATTGTAAGCGTGTTATTGTCAAAGAAGCTAACCGAACACTCAGAGATTTTTTCTAAAATATATTGAACTATGGCACACAGAGAATATTCAGCAAATGCACAGATAGAAGATGATTTAGAGAGTTTGGATGAATCTTCTCAATCTCCTTCATTTTATCTTCCTGGATTCTTCAATATTTTAAAAAGGAAAATATTTTTGATTGTCGGCTTGGTTAGCGTTGCAGTAGCAGCTGGAGTTTCTTTATCTGTTACCAGAAAAGAAACCTATCAAGGTAATTTCTATCTATTAGTAGAACCTATTAGTTCTGTCGGCAAATTCACTAACTCTTCGACCATTGCTAGAGGAGACGGGGTTCCCAATGAGGATTTTTACTCACTAGACTACCCAACCAATTTAGCTTTTTTAAAAAGTCCGGGAATGAGTGCTCGGATTGCCCAAGAAATTAGCAGAAAAGATCCTAGTCAATCTTTTGCCAAAGTTTGGGCAGATTTAAGAGAGAATTTAATTGTTAGTAGACTCGGAGAGACGGCTAGAAGTGAAACAAAAATATTTGAGGTTCTTTACAAAGGCGACGATCCTATATTAGTTAAGAAAGTTTTAGATATCACAGCCGAAACATTTATCAGGTATAGTGAAGAAGATCGCAGAACTAGTATTAAAGCAGGCGTTAAGTTTATTGAAAAACAACTTCCCAGCTTAGAAAAAACATTAACTAATCTTCAGAGAAAACAGCAAACAATTCGTGAAGCTAACAATTTAATAAACCCTGAAACACAAGGGAATGAACTGAGTACATCTTTAGGTGTGATTAATCAAAGAATTGTAGAGACTCAAATAGATTTGGATGGGGAGAAAATTCGCTACAATCAATTAACTAAACAGCTAAAATTCAGCAGTCCTCAACAAGCTTTAGCAGCATCAAATATCAGCGAAGATGCGATTTATAATAGTCAACTCAAAGAACTTGAAGATATCAAAACAAAGCTAGCAATTGCTAGCGCTGATTTGACAGATGATAATCCAGAGATCAAATCTCTCAAAGAAAAGCAACAGAATTTAAAAGCTCTCCTCTTGGAAAGAGAAAAGAGAACTCTAAAACAGAACAATAACTCTGTTAAGGATAATGCAGGATTGCTAAATTTTCAGGGGACAATTAGAACCAATCTAATTGGTCAATTGATTGAATCATCTAATAAAAAGAAAGTGTTTCAGAACACTCTCGAAAGATTACAAAAAGAGAAGATTAATCTAGAGCAACAAATTAAACGAATACCATCAATAATCCATAAATATGATGAGTTAACAACACAGATTGGAATCAATAGACAAGTCCTCAATAAGCTACTTGTTCAACGAGAAACTTTACAAGTAGAAGGTTCACAGGATCTACCATGGCAAATTATATCTAAGCCACAGATTCCTCTAGGTGCCGACGGACAACCAATAGGGGAGAGGTCCAGCCTAAAGAAAATTTTACCACTAGCATTGCTCGGTGGACTAGGATTAGGAATTATTTTAGCAGTGGCCATAGAAAAATATCAAAATATCTTCCATACAAGTGATGACATCAAAGGCATTCTTAAGCTTCCATTGATAGGGGAGATTCCCAAGATTCCATCAGAAAATTCAAAAGAAATAGACAGAGTATTTTGGAAAAGAGCTTTTGAATATTTATATGCCAACCTTAGCTCTTTGTACCGCGAAGTGGGAGTACGTTCTTGTGTAGTCTGTTCAATAGATGCAGAAGAGAATCAAGAGAAAATAGTCTTACAGTTAGCCAAGACAGCCGTAGCGACAGGGAAAAAAGTTCTTCTAGTAGATGCACATTTTGACAATTCTCAACTTTCTAGCCAACTTAATCTCAATAATCGTCTAGGCTTGAGTAATTTATTAGCAGAAGAGATTAATTTAACAGAGGCAATTCAACGCCCAAGTGATTACAGCAATTTAGATTTTATATCGAGTGGAAGCTCTTTATCACAATCCGAGAATCTTCTCTTATCATCCAAAATGAAGCAGCTAATGCGAGAGTTTAGGATTCGCTACGACCTGGTTATTTATAGTCCATCTTCTTTTTACAAATCGAGTGAAATAAGCAGCATAATATCTAATACAGATGGTGTATTGCTAATAGTAGAAGTTGGGATAACCAATGAATCAAGAGTTAAATCAGCAGTTCAACAAATGAGAGGCTTACGGTTACCTATTCTAGGAATTATAGCTACAGAGATTGCAGCAGAAAAGCTCAAGATCCCCCTTATCTCTTCGTCTCCAGCCCCCTCAATCCCAGTGAATCAAAATGGATTAGGCAATCTTGAGCAGAATCTGACCTCACTTGACAGACATAAGTAGCCAAACAGCGATTAGGATTTGTTAAGATCCGTAGATCATATTGATAGCCTCTAGCTACAGTACCTAATTGATTGACATAGCGATAACGTTGAATATAGTCCATCAAAGACCAAAGCTGCCGATTGACAATTAAATCAATTCTTTGCTCTTTCGGAAAGGCTAGCCAACCATTGACTAATTGACCTTCAAAGGGGTCAAATTGTTCTGTATCCCACCAAAGACTAGGTTTAGCTAAGCCTTTCATGGAGATAGTTATCTCAGTGATAACTCCAGGGATAGGTGGAATAGGAGAAGTCGTTTTTAAAGGAAGTTCACAGATGTCTTTTACTGATTCAGCTTGTCCAGTTTTTGACTGAATCGAAAACAATAAAAGTGTTAGCAATAGGCATTTAACCTTCATTTTCCCAAAGACGACGACGCGACGTTCCATTTAATCTGCGATGAGTATCTAATAATAAACCAGGAATATCTAGATTTTCTGGACAACGGGGTAAACAGTCACCACATTGATTACATCTATTACCTTTTTGTCCGGGAAACCAATGACCAGCCCTTTCCAACATACTATAACGATATTGAGCGAATTTTTCCATATCATAAGCTACAGCAAGATTTCTCAGTCGCAAAACTTCAGGGATATTAATGTTTTCTGGGCAGGGAAGACATTGATAACACTGACTACATAAATCACTTCCCAAAGTTTCGGGCAACACTTGTTCTAGACGGGAAAAAATCTCTTCCTCTGAGGCACTAAGCTTACCACCATCAAAAGCTCCTTCTAAAGGTCTCTGCAGTTCTTCTGAATTAGCAGGACCTATACTGAGTGTTGAAATACGAGGATCACTTAATAAAAAACGATAGCTTAAGTTAAGAGGGGTCAGAGGTTTGCTAAGTTCTTTTAAGCGTTCTGGAGGTTGATAGAGAAGACCGCCTTTATCAGCAGGCGAGATGATAAAGATACCGAGATCCTTTTGGTGGGCTTTAGTAATAGCCGCTTGATTACGTTGAAAGAAATAGTAGTAGTGTAAATTGACAAACTCAAAATGCCCGGTTTCTATAGCTGCAAGAATTAACTCTAGTGGCCCATGCGTAGAAAAACCGAGATGTCTGATTAGTCCTTCTGCCTTGATTTGTTTTAAGATCCCAAGAGAGTCTTGAATAACCCATTCTAGATGTTCCCAGGTATTGAGACCATGAATAGCTAGACAATCAAGATAGTCTAATTTTAGTTGAGAAAGAGAGTCTTCGATCCATTCTCGGATTTTAGTTGGTTCTGGAGTAGGGGGAATTTTGGTAGTTACATAAAAACTCTCTCTCGGATAGGCTAAAGCTTCTAGACTAGTGCCTAAATATCTTTGACTTACTCCATATCCTCTGGCTGTTTCAATGTGGTTAATGCCCAATTTAAAGGCAGCTTCCAGGGTTTGAGAGAAGGTCTCTTGCGAAGATAAAGCACGCATTGTCCCCAGAGAAAAAACTGAGACAACTAAATTAGTCTGACCGAAACGTCGATAGAGCATTTAACTTGTTATATTTCCTGGCCCTTGTTGTCCGGTAAAGTCCTCTGGGCGTAGGTTGGAGATAAAATCCCGAAAAGCGCGTCTTTCTTCTTCGTCCGCTTCTCGATCTACTGGAATAGAAGCATCTGCGATCACTTCTTCCATTACCCAGATTGAACTATTTGTTCTTAGTGCTATGGCAATTGCATCACTAGGACGACAGTCCATTTCTTTCTTGATCTCGCCATGCGATAAGCAGAGTACAGCATAAAAGGTGTTGTCTTGTAGAGCATGAATAATTACACGTTCTAGGGTCATCTCACAGGTTTGCAGCAGATTAACCATCAAATCATGCGTTAAAGGGCGGGGCGGCTTTTGCTGTTCTAATGCTGCAATAATCGCTCTGGCTTGATCCTGTCCAATAAAAATTGGTAAGGCACGGCGTTCTGAACCATCCTTAAGTAGAACAATTGGGCTATGAGTGGCAGCATCTAGAGCAATTCCAGCAACTTTCATTTCTATCATGGGCGTAGC
>CASBQB010000061.1 GCA_949127655.1 Chroococcales cyanobacterium PMM_0086
CTAGCTCTCAGACGGTCTTTAACCTGTTCATAGACTTTAAAGAAATTCGCACCTGTACGATCCATCTTGTTAATGAAAGCGATGCGGGGTACTTTATAGCGCTCTGCTTGTCTCCAGACTGTTTCTGATTGCGGCTGCACTCCACCTACAGAACAAAAGACCGCAATCACTCCATCAAGAACTCGCATGGAGCGTTCTACTTCAATGGTGAAGTCTACGTGCCCAGGTGTATCAATGATGTTAATGCGGTGATCTCTCCAGCTTGTGGTAATAGCCGCTGCTGTGATGGTGATTCCGCGTTCTCTTTCTTGCTCCATCCAGTCGGTCACGGCTGTTCCCTCGTGGACTTCACCTATTTTGTGAACCATTCCTGAATAATACAGGATGCGTTCTGTTGTTGTTGTTTTCCCCGCGTCTATATGAGCTGCTATACCCATATTTCTCACTCTTTCAAGAGGGACCGTACGTGCCACAGCTATCTCCTTTACTTTCTACCCAATGGGAATATCTTTAGAATTTCTACACTATTTACAATTCTATACCTTTGTTTGCACAAGTTGCTTTCTGGTCGCTCTCACTTAGTATTTATAGTGAGCGAAAGCCTTATTTGCTTCTGCCATTTTGTGGGTTTCTTCTCTTTTTTTGATGGCCGCTCCTGTTTCATTGGCTGCGTCCATTATTTCATTAGCTAGTCTACCTGACATGGTTTTGCCTCCTCTTTTACGGGAGTATTGCACCAGCCAACGGAGGGCTAAGCTTGTTCCTCTTTCTGAGCGAACTTCCATCGGTACTTGGTAGGTTGCACCCCCTACCCGACGCGCCTTGACTTCTACCAAGGGGGTTAAATTGCGTACTGCTTTCTCGAACACTTCTAGAGCTTCGTTACCTGTTCTCTCCTGAATGGTTGTAAAAGCATCGTAGACAATCTTTGAAGCTAGAGATTTCTTCCCACTGTACATTATTCGATGTATGGTCATGTTGACCAATATACTATTATACACTGGATCAACTTCAACAGTGCGCTTCTTAGTGTTTTTTCGACGTGACATCTTTTATATTTTCCCTCTAATTATCTACGTTACTTAGCTGCTTTAGGACGTTTGGTTCCATATTTGGAGCGTCCTTGTTTGCGATCTTTAACTCCTGCTGCATCTAATGGACCACGGATGATATGGTATCTTACTCCAGGCAAGTCTTTAACCCGACCTCCTCTAATTAGTACAACAGAATGTTCTTGCAGGTTGTGACCTATACCGGGGATATAGGCTGTTACTTCAAAACCTGAAGTTAAACGAACACGAGCCACTTTCCTTAGGGCAGAGTTCGGCTTTTTCGGAGTTGTGGTATATACTCTTGTGCAGACCCCACGGCGCTGTGGGCATTCTTTCAAGGCAGGGGATTTGGTTTTCTTTTGTATCTTTGAGCGCTCGGTACGAATTAGCTGCTGTATGGTTGGCATTTAATAGGATACAGTAAAAATCACTGACAATCTATTATGATATCAAATTTATTGCCAGTTAGTCAAGTCTTTGCTTGAGTATCCTTTTGTGGTCTTTAAAGTTGCCAGAAAAAGGATTATAGTGCATTCATTCAGATAAATAACTTGTCATTTTTAAAGAAATAGAATAGAATATGGGCATTAAACTTTGAGCGTTCACAAAAGAAACAAATGAAAAAAGCAAACATATTAGCTTCATTAACTATAGCTGCTGGGATTGCTACTCTCTGTAATCCAGTTCAAGCCGTAGATATCGGTGGGATAAATATAACCGGTACATTTACTGTAGTAAACCCCAATTCAAACAACCCAACTTATACATTGGGATCTCCTACAGGCGTTAACTCAGGAGATTTTCAGTTCGCAAATACAACTTTTAATGAGGTATCCTTCCAACCCAATGCTACTTTGGACATAGCTTTAACAGGCGGAACAGGTCCTGGTGCTAGTACCACATTTAACTTTCCCGCTATAACAGGGGATTTCCTAACAGTAGGTTGTTCAGGAGCATTTGACAATTGTAGTGACCCTGGGTTTCAGTTTGTAACTGCAAGAAATCTTCAAGCTAGTGCTGGCGGGGCAAGTCGGAGCCCAGGACAGCCTAGCATAGCCTACAATCTATTTAGTACAATACTGGACGTAGAATATGTTGAACCTAGTGGACTTGTCGTTCCTGGTACAATATCCTTCTTCTTAACCAAACCAACAGCTACTGTACAAACCTATAGTATTACACTTCGAAAAGCACAGAACCCCAACATTTCAGTTCCTGAACCATCTGCAGCTTTAGGAATGTTTGCGCTAGCATCATTAGGATTGGGTTCATCTGCAAGAAATAGAAGAAAATAGAGATTCAGCAAAAAAGAAAATTAAGTAGTTTTTTTGTGGGCAGCAGTATTTAGATCAGCTGTCCAGTTTTTTTTATAAGCACCCTCAACGCTTGTCCGAGAGAGTAAGGATTTGCTAACCTAGGAAATTAAAGACAATTAGAGGCCAAGGAGCAAATAGGGCAGATGGGTTCAACTAACTATAAAGACTACTATAGCGTACTAGAAATTAATAAAAGCGCGACAGAAGAAGAAATCAAAAAAGCTTACCGTAAACTGGCTAGAAAATATCATCCTGACGTGAACCCAGGTAACAAAAATGCCGAAGAAAGCTTTAAAGAGGTAACAGAAGCTTATGAGGTTCTTTCTGATACTGATAAAAGAAAAAAATACGATCAATATGGGCCTTACTGGAAACAATCACCAGCAGATTCTTGGACAACAACTCCAACAGGTATTCCCTTTGATGGGTTTGATTTTAGTCGTTACAATGACTTTCAAGAGTTTATTAACGAATTACTAGGCAAGGTCGGTAATTCAGCTTCTTCAACAGGTGGTAGCTACTACACAGAAGCCAATTCAAACTCAACCAAGACCACAAAAGAAGCTAATATTCGTTTAACCTTTGCCGAAGCCTTACGAGGGACTCACAAAAGGTTACAAGTCAATGGCGAAACTATTGATGTACCGATTCAGGCAGGGGTAAAAACAGGCACAAAAATCAGGATTCGAGGTAAAGGTGCTTCTGAGTCCTTCACACAGCAAAGAGGGGATTTATTTTTAAAGGTAGAAATGGAAACACATCCTTTTTTTCAATTGGAAGGAGATAACTTAATTTGTGAAGTCCCTGTAACCCCTGATGAATCTGTTTTAGGAGCCTCTATAGAAGTTCCAACAGTTGATGGACCTGTCACAATGAAACTACCAGCAGGAGTCCGTTCTGGACAGTCCTTCCGACTTAAGGGGAAAGGATGGCCTAACCCAAAAGGAGCAAGGGGCGATCAATTTGTCAAAATAGTTTTGGCTATTCCCACTTTTTTAACTCAACAGGAGAGGGAATATTATGAGAAGTTAAAAGCAATAAGAACTTTTGACCCTCGCCAAAATTTAAAAAAAATAAATATCTAAAAAAAAGTTGTAATTTTTGGGAAATCAAGCTTATAATATGGTCACGAAGTCTATTTTTTACAAGGAGTAAAAATGAAAGCAACGAATTTTATCTCATCTTTAACTTTGGCAACCTCTTTAGCCATCGGTGTTAGTGGTGCAGTACAAGCTATTACATTAAATGGGAACTTTCCATTTGCTGGGACAGGTTCTGCGATTCTTTCATCACCTAGTACTCAACCTATTAGTCTGTCTCAAGCATTTACCTTTTCAACCATCAATTCAATTGGAACTCTCAGCCCTACTTTTACCCCATTAGGCGGTACACCCGGTACAATTAATGACTTATTTGGACCAGGTGTTGCACAAGTTAACTTAGGCTCACAAGTTACAATTGGTACACCTCCACCCTTTGTGCTTGATGTAAGTCAACTCGGAAGTTCACTAAATGCCCTAACAACCCCCTACCCCAACTTTTTTGCATTTTCTAGTGATGGTTTCAATCCTAGCAATGGCACTCCGGTTAGTGGAACCACTCCTCCAAACCGCTTCGTTTTCAGTGCTCTTCAAGGTTTTAAAACAATCAGCGCAGATCCAAACGTACTTTCATTTCAACTTGAAGGACAGGTCACGGATACTTTAGGAATCTATGCTCCTACAGACTCAGCAATTCTTGTTTCTGCTACTCAAGTATCAGGTCCTGGAAGTGCAATCTCCTTTTCTGGTACATGGGTAACTGTTGTTCGTCAAGCGCCTCCAACAACTCCAGAACCATCAGCTTATTTCGGAATCTTAGCTCTTGGTGCTCTTGGTTTAGGAACATCATTAAAGCGTAAACAAAAATAGTTTTTACAAAGCCATCTGAATTCATACTCTATTGTTTTAGGCAATTTAGCACAGGGGTCTAAACAGGCTCCTTGTTTTCAATAGAGGAGAAACTGAATTACTTCAAAACTAAATTTAAAGCACTAGCCTTTGCCACTCAAGGTTAGTGCTTTTATATTAACAATTTGCTCTTACTGAGGTAACTGATATTGACTGACAATATGTTTGGCGTATTCTGGAAGATGATGATCTAACTTTTCGGGGTAGTTACGCTGGACATAGAGATAATTGCGGGTAAAGTGAGAATCAATAGAAAACCGGGCGTACTCTAAACCTTGAGGTCCAATACGTTCAATGACTACCCCCATTAATTGAGCAGCCCACATAGGTAAAGTGATCCCTTGATCATAAGCAGGAATACTTTGTTGCACAGCAGGTTTGCGGTTTCCCCTAGAAGAAACAGGTTGAGTATCGAGTTCATCCTTAAGCAGTTCTAGCATTTGAGCACCCGTATCATTACGTACGACAATCCACTGCCAACCAAAGGGTGCTCCCATATAGCCCACCACTAGATCAGCTAGCGCATTGACATAATCAAAACAACTCAAGCAAGAAGGTGCAAAGACATCTTTAAGCTGATTAGTTTTCAGTCCAAAAAAAGGAACCTTCTCAATACTCCCATCCTCATGCTTAAAATGAACCCTGAAGTCCTGCATAAACTCATAGTGAACAACAGTTTCAGGAGAACGACTAGTAGTTTCTAGGAATTTTTGTAACCCAGCACGGGTAACATTATCTACGCAGGGAGTACCCAAAACATAGAGGCGTTCTAAGCCTAATTGTTGTTCTACTGCTCGCAAAGCTTGAATTTGACAGCCCACACCAATAACCAAAAGACGTTTGAGACCTGATTGTTCAATCTGTTCTAAAACAGAAAGGTTAGGAGAAAGAGTAGGTTTATTCACTCTAGCCGCTAATACTTCTTCAGGAGTTCTTGCAATAATGGGCAAAGGTTGGAAACGGTCTTCGGCTGCATTTTGGACGCAGACAACCCCTTCTACCCACCCTTGAGTGAGCATTTTACAAGCTAGAGTGCTGACTATCCCTGTCCATTGAGCACCCGCAATAGGTTCCCTTTTTCTAGCTGCCATCATCGACTGATGGACACCAAAATACAACTCATTTTCATTTTCTAGATCACGACTGCGTTGATGTGCTATCTCTTCTAGTTCTGTAATTTGTTGATTGAGAAAAGCACAGGCTTCTTTAACATAATGGATGTAATATGTATCACAGAGTCCACATTCACTACAGAGATCTTTAGCTGGACGACGACTGCCTTTAGGAAGTTTTCTAGCTTTTTGATGTGGGGTTGTCGCGGTCATCTTTAGTAATTATTAGATGCTTGTTAATCCTTCCCTAGCTTAGCCTAAAAAGAGACCTCACCGCCTGTGACTTATCCGCTACATGAAACCTACCTAAATCTACCTAAAACAACAGAAGTTGTTTGTAGGTAGGCTTAGCGTACCCTTTCGGGCTGACGCAAAGCGTCATCACTTCCTGCTTCACTGAGTCCTC
>CASBQB010000062.1 GCA_949127655.1 Chroococcales cyanobacterium PMM_0086
CAAATATTCTCGACAATTGGGGCAACTCCTATCCACTATCAGGGACGTACTCAATGTTGTGGTTGGCCTATTTCTAGTTATGCCCCAAAACAATCTTTTCAACTTGCTGGAGGTCATCTTTTAGAGGCTAAAAATGCTGGTGCTGACTGTATTGTGACTCCCTGTCCTCTCTGTCATCTCAATTTGGAATCTCGTCAACCTGAAATAGAAAAGGTGATCGGTCACAAGTTAAATATAGCAGTCTTACATCTTCCTCAATTAATTGGTCTTGCTGTTGGTTTATCGCCTTCGGAATTAGGGTTAGATCGTCATGTTGTTTCTACTAAATCTGTTTTGAATATTTTAGGACTTTAAAGCGCGAAAATAAATAAAAGATTATAGCAAAAGGCTAACCTATGCGATCTAACGGTGTACAGAGATTAGAAATAGTAGAAATAGTATTGTTAATAATAAGTCTTCTCAGCTTACTTGCTGGAGGAATAACAGGAAATTTAATCTATTCAATGGTCTTGATTCTTCTAACACAGATTTTAAGTCTTTTGAACCGTTTTCGCTTTCAACAGATGACCCGTCGTCGGATCAGTGGACTCAATAAACAGATTACAGGTCAAAACCTAATCAAAGAAAGTAGTCAAGTAGAAACTGTCCAGAAACAAGAAAAACTAGTAGATATTTCAGGAAACTCAACAGAAAATCTGAGCAATCAAACAAGAACAAAGGAATCATCACCTGCTGCCTCTCTCCAGTGGATGACCCCTCCCCAATACCAAACAAAATACCAATTAAAAGCACATCAAGACACAGTCTCTGGTTTAAGTATCAGTCCAGATGGTCGCTACCTGGTCAGTGTAAGTTGGGATCAGACCCTTAAACTTTGGGAAATAAGTACAGGAAGACTATTAAAAGGAATAATTGCTCATAGTAGTGGAATTTTAGCAATTGTCTTTTTAGAGAAACAAGAAAAAGTGGATTTAGCAACAGGAAGTTTTGATCAGACGCTTAAAGTATGGAAAATCGAGCAAAACTCTCAAAAAGGAATTGAAATAAATCTAAAGACAACTTTAAGGGATCATACGGGTTCCCTGCAGTGTTTGGCCTATAACTCTAATTCTCAAATATTGATTAGTGGAAGTTACGACCAGACAATTAAACAGTGGAAAATGCCACAAGGAGAACTATTAGCAACAGGATATGATCAAAATGGTTCTATCTATGCCATAGCTTGTGCTCCTTTGGGACAGTATATTGCTAGCGCAGGAGGGGACGGTCAGGTTATACTCTGGCAAATAGGAACTGAAAATCAAATCAACACCTTAGTTGGCAATATCTCCTCAGTCCAGTCTTTAGCGATCAGTCCAGATGGTAAGATAGTTGCAGCTGGTTGCATTAATGGTCAGATCTTTCTTTGGCAGATTGAAGCTAATCAACGAGGTCAAATTAAACCCTTTCGCATTTTAAAGGGGCACCATGGACCAATCAAAGCCCTGATTTTTGATGCTAGTTTAGAGAAAACTAGTTTCCTCTTCAGTGGTGGATCTGATGGAATTATTTATCTCTGGCATTTTGATAATACCCAACCACTAGCAGAACTTAAACAGCTGAATGATCAAGAGACTAAACCCATCTCCTCGTTAATTCTCAGTAGTGATGGAAAGTATTTAGTAGCAGGAGACATCAGTGGGAAGATTCAGCTATGGTTGAGAGAGTAACTTTCCCCCCTAGAAGGTGCAAAGTAGTAACAGGGGTTTTAGAGGGTTCAGTCTGATTATTAATAGCATAAGCTGGAAAACAAGCCCCACTGACACTTAAACGCAGAGAATGTCCTGAAGGAATTTGCCGACAAGTAGGTTGCAAGGGAATCAAGAGAGAACCAGAATTAGCTTTAACATTAATATAACCTTGAGTAAAGTTATAGACTTGTCCTTTGATATTGACATCAGAAAGCACCACACAGAGATCAAAACTGTCTTGGTTTGTCACGCATTCTAAGTCAACCCTCACATCTCCTGTGATCTCTAAATCTCTTTCTAGTGGCAAAGTAGTATAAGTTAAAACATCACTTCTACTATCTAGACTAGAGCGCTCAAAAGACCCTGCAGCCAGTGCAGCGTGACCGCCAAGACTTGGAACAGGTCTCCATGGATCGGTAACTAAAATGTCATTTAAAGCTGTTTGAGGGGCTTTTTGGCTCAATTTCCCATCATCTCGAATACTAGCGAGTCCTTGACTAGAGAGAAAATAGACCTTTTCTAAAGTATTTGGCCAGCCTTCCCATGACTTCCAATGATTACTCCCCATGCAAAACCAACTTACCGGAACCCTTGGACTCTCTAGACCTTTTAAGAAAGTATCAAACCAGGCTAATTGTAACCTATCTATATTACTCTGAGCTTCTGCACCATAGTTAATCTGTCCTGCTTGTCGTCCCCAAGGTAGATGCGGCCAAGGTCCAATAATTAAAGATTGTGCAAAACGACTTCTAGAAGACATCTCTTTATATAACTTCAGAGTACCCCTAAGATGCGGGTCAAAAGCACCCCCAATATGTAGCATAGGCAGATCCACCTCTTTGATAAAAGACTTAGGTGAGAGAACTTCCCAATACTCACCAGGTTCTAGATGTCTCAGCCACTCATAATAGAAATTACTAGGCGCATATTTAACTAGACATTCACTTAAAAAAGAGGATATTTCATAGATAGGTAGATTCTTAGAAGCCCGATAAAGTATTATATAAGCCTTTTCGTCTCCTTGTTTACGGGCATTTTGAGCAGCCAATTGGATAGCCCATGCTAAGGTTATTTCATAACAGAAAGCCCCATTTTCATAAGCCCAGTCCTCATAGAGATCATAAGCTAACATAGCAGGACAGAGAGCTTTTAAAGGGGTAGGTCGAAGTGCTGCAGCATAGAGTTGAGTCATTCCCTGATAAGAAAAGCCGTACATACCCACCTCACCAGTACTACCAGGTAAATTGGCTGCCCAATTAACACTCTGGTAACCATCTTCTATTTCCTTTTCAAAGAGAGTAAACTTACCCTCGGAAGTACCGCACCCTCTCACATCTTGAATAACCACCAGATACCCGTGACTGGCGTACCATTGAGGATGAGCATAGACTACTGTAGAAGCTATCTCTCTTCCATATGGTTGTCGCATCAATAAAACAGGAAAAGACTGGTCACTATTAGGGCGATAAATATCAGCATCTAGTCGCACACCATCTGTAGTAATTAGAGAAACAGATTCTTTTGAGACTGAATAAAGCATTGAGTAAGGTTATGTGTTTTGATTGGTATTAGAGTTAAAGATGATTACATTTAAAGGATAATTATGATGGATGCTTCAGACAACATCTAACCTATTCTATCAGGGACTTTTAATGATTAAGCTTGGCCTTTTTGGAATTAAATATTCAAATCGCAATTTTATCCAAAAAGAAAGTTGTGGTAAAAATCAATTTAACTCATCTTTTCCCACATCACTGTCAGCTTTTCTTGAACATCAAGGACTGAAAAATGTTTATTTAAAGCTAAATGAAAGTATGAAAGTTTATCATAGTTATATAAGCACAAAAGATTTTTTTGAGTAAATATCTAAGTTTAGAAAAAAATGAGAGTGATTGACTTGTTTGCAGGTTGTGGAGGTCTTTCAATGGGTTTTCAAAAAGCTTGCTTTGAAGTAGTTGCAGCCTTTGATAACTGGAAAGAATCTTGCGATGTTTATGCAGCTAATTTTAATCATCCCATTTTTCAAGCAGATCTTTCAAATCTTGAAGATTTAGGAATTTTAAAACAATGGGAGCCTGATATTATTATCGGTGGTCCACCATGTCAAGACTTTTCAAGTGCTGGAAAAAGAGATGAAACTTTAGGACGAGCAGATCTAACAATTTCCTATGCAAAAATTATCTCGGAAATAAAACCAGAATGGTTTTTGATGGAGAATGTAGAACTTATCAGAAAGAGTCGTGTTTTACAAGAAGCTGTCTCATTATTTAAAAAGAGCAATTATGGATTAAGTTCTACGGTTCTAGATGCTAGTTATTGTGGGGTTCCTCAGACTCGAAAAAGATTTATTTTAGTTGGAAAGATAGATGCAGCAGATGGGTTTTTAGACAAATACTTTACTAAAAATAAATCTACTCGCCCTATGACGGTATTTGATTATATGGGCGAAAATTTAGATATTGAATATTATTACAGGCATCCTAGAAGCTATGCCAGAAGAGGAATTTTTAGTGTATATGAACCAAGTCCCACTATTCGCGGTGTCAACAGACCTTTACCTAAAGGGTATAAAAAGCATGAAGGCGATCTTTGTGAACCAAGCGATAATATTAGACCACTAACCACACTTGAAAGAAGCTATGTTCAAACTTTCCCAAAAAGCTTCAAATGGTTTGGTACTAAAACTTCTATTGAACAGATGATTGGTAATGCAGTTCCTGTTAATCTGGCAAAATACCTTGCTCAGTGTATTTTTGAGTACATTGAAGGATCACAAAACTACTTACCTAAACAAAAATTTATTCAGCAGCAGTTGGAACTGTTTAAAGTCTGACTTTAGTGGCTATCCTCTCAATAACTTTAACTAGCGTACCGCTATTGTGATGCACATAGGGAGCAGATAGATAAATATCGATTGATTTTTGTTAAGATGGTCGATGAAAAACTTGAGACAATAGCTCAATGAATCAAACTTCCTCTCCTAAGTTACTAAGTCCTGCTGTAGGGGTGACATAAAGGTCAAAAAACTGATAAGATAGGCGTTACAGCACTTTTATCTTTATACCTTTATTAAACCACAAGTTTAACTGCATTTTAGAGCATACTCCTGCCATAATTCAGGCAGAATATCTGGAGGATTAGATAATACTTCATCCCATCTCTTAGAACTTTGAAGATTATTGACAACTATAGGCAATGGTTCAGCTAGAATATTCTGAAAATCCGCTTCAAGCGGTAGTCGAATACTATAAGCTAATTGCTCTTTAGGGGGAGTGAATTTAGTATTAACATCCTGACGGTTTCCTCTTGGATCGATGCGATACCAACCATGATCAGGTAAGTACACTGCATTAAATCCATGTAAACAATAAGGAGCGCCTTTGTCGTCAATACTTAATCTTTGATAACACAAGCCAGCAGGAATACTATTTGCTCTCAGTAAGGCTGCAAGTAAGTGACTTTTAGCGAAGCAATAGCCTGTTTTATATTTAAGTACATCAGAAGCTATACAGGTAACAGGATTCATTTGATAGTCAACGCTGTGATAAATCTCATCCCTTACCCATTCAAAACAAGCTTTGGCAATTTCTTCTTGTCTTTGGTATCCTGAGGCTATTTTCTTGGCAAGTGCTAGAATTTGGGGTTCTTTCCAATCAATCACTTGACTACTTTTTAGATACTGTTTCATACTTATTAGATAAATTAATTATTAAGACATAGCATCCCAGATAACCTTTGTATCAGCAAACATCTGAAAACGGCAAATTTTATCATATTGAAGCTGATAAATGTGAGCAGCCGCAGCCTTCATCAACTTACCAGAAATACGATTCTTTCCGGTATATTTTCCCGTAACTACTATATAACTACCTGCTTCAATAAATTGCTCAATCTAATAAGTAAAGCCTTCCCAGTTATTACTATTAGCTTTGAAAACTCTCTCTATAACTATTGAAGCTCCTTTGTATGTAGCACCATTAGGAAAGCCTTCATTTTGAATCCATTCGATATCTTCTGTAGTAATATTTAGAAATGCTTCATAGTCTTTTTCACCAAATGCTCTATAAAGTTCCTTAATAATTTCAAGATTAGTCATGTTATATAATAAGGTGGTTTAATATATATTACTACTAAATCCCAATGAATCAAACTTACTCTCCTAAGTTACTAAGTCCTGTTCAAATGGGCAGCCTTTCTCTACCTAATCGAGTTGTACTAGCCCCACTAACTAGGTCTCGTGCAGGAGAAAAGCGCATCCCTAACGATCTAATGGCAACTTATTACGTTCAAAGGGCCTCTGCTGGTCTAATGATCACTGAAGCAACAGTTATTTCGCCTCAAGGAAATGGTTGGTTAAACTCTCCTGGTATTTATACCGAAGAACAAGTTCAAGGCTGGAAAAAGATTGTAGAAGCAGTCCATGCTAAAGGCGGTCACATAGTATTACAACTCTGGCACACAGGAAGAGCTTCTCATTCTAGTTTTCAAGAAGATGAAAAACTTCCCGTTGCGCCTTCTGCTATCGCTATTCAAGGTGATGGCCTTCATACACCCATTGGTAAACAACCTTATCAAACACCCCGTGCTTTAGAAACTGAAGAAATATCCGGTATTGTCCAGGACTACTGTTCTGCAGCAGAAGGGGCAAAAAGAGCAGGGTTTGATGGGATTGAAATTCATGCTGCCAATGGGTACCTAATTGATGAATTTTTACAATCTAAAACAAATCAACGTCAAGACCGCTACGGGGGAAGTAAAGAAAATCGCTTTCAATTCCTCAAAGAAATAGTCGAGGCTATTTTAACAGTCTGGGAAGCTGGTCTGGTAGGGGTGCGTATTTCACCTAATGGGGTATTTAATGACATGGGTTCGCCTGACTATCGTGAGTCTTTTCTCTACTATGCTCAACAACTAAATAGTTATAACCTAGCTTACCTTCATATTTTAGATGGATTAGGTTTCGGCTTTCATCAGTTGGGAACCCCCATGACTTTAGGAGAATTTAGGCAAGTATTTGACGGTAGCTTAATAGGAAATTGCGGTTATACTCAAGAAACTGCAGAAAAAGCGATCAAAGATGGTGAGGCTGATTTGATCGCCTTTGGTCGTTCCTACATCAGTAACCCCGACCTAGTAGAACGTTTTGCTAATGACTGGCCTCTCAATCCCATGTCTGATATGGCTAGTTGGTATTCCCTTGAGGCAGAGGGTTATATAGATTTTCCTACCTATACTGAGCAAGTACACTAATTATCTCTATGCTTTTACTAAAACCCGAACATCGCAGCAAGCTTGACGAAAGTAATGATCATGACTTCTATGCTGACCCCCGTTTTGTCACCCATGTAGATCAAGGTTTCATCGACCAACTTACTGATCTCTATCGAGAAAGACTTAAACCAGATACGCGTATTCTAGATATGATGAGTAGCTGGGTATCTCATCTCCCCCCAGAAATGAACTTTAGTCATGTAGAAGGACATGGAATGAATGAGGAGGAATTAGCTAAAAATCCTCGTCTGGATCATTACTTCTTACAAAACCTCAACCTCAACCCTAAATTCCCCCTAGAGGACCTGAGTTTTGATGCTGTTTTGAATACCGTCTCTGTACAATATATCCAATATCCAGAAGCTATCTTCAGTGAAATTAAACGCATCTTAAAACCCGATGGAGTAGCTATTATCAGCTTTTCTAACCGGATGTTCTATCAAAAAGCGATTGGTTTATGGCGAGATAGTAGCGAAAAGGGTCGCCTAGAAATAGTTAAACGCTACTTTCAAGCTATCGAGGGGTTTAGCGAACCAGAAATAATCCAGAATACTTCCAGTTTACCTAGTTTTCTAAAGGTGTTAGGGATGACCGGATCTGATCCTTTTTATGCAGTGATAGCCCATCGCCTATCATAGAAGATATAGATAGACGTTTTTTGAGCTTTGATGCCTTTACCCCGTTTACTGCTTCTGGTCATTGGGATCAGCTTTATTTTAGGACTAGTTATCTGGCTAGTCCAATCTATTTATAATCTCTATTTTCAGATATCTTTTACAGCACCGCTTTTAGCTAACTTATTACTCCTGGTCATCATAGTTTTATTAGGGGTGTTAATAGCTGCCTTTATTTACTATTTCAATCTGACAACCCGCAAGAAAACAACTAAAAAAGCCAAATATAACCCCCGTCAACTCCCCCAACAAAAAGCAGACGCTGCAGGAGAAACACTTAAAGCGGTTCGTCAGCAGGTTAAACAAATTCAAGATAATGTCGCCCAAAATGCTTTACTGCGTCGTTCTCAAGAAATAGAACAAAGTTTAGCTAAAGGACAACTCCATGTAGTAGTTTTTGGGACAGGTTCAGCAGGTAAAACCTCTCTAGTTAATGCTTTACTCGGTGAAATAGTTGGTCAAGTTGAAGCGACTATGGGAACAACTAAGATAGGGGAAACCTACCGTTTAAAACTCAAGGGACTCTCAAGAGATATTTTAATTACCGATACTCCAGGTATTCTAGAAGCGGGTATTGCTGGAACTACTAGAGAACAATTAGCCAGAGAGTTAGCAACAGAGGCTAATTTATTATTATTTGTCGTGGATAATGATTTACGTCAGTCTGAATATGACCCTCTCAAAATACTAGTTGAGATAGGCAAAAGATCTTTACTGATTTTTAATAAAACTGACCTCTATACAGATGAAGATAAAGAGGTGGTCTTAAAACAATTAGAACAAAGAATAGCCGATTTTATGTCTCCTAATGATGTTATTGCTATTGCTGCTAACCCCCAACCCTATCAACTCAAAACAGGAGAAATAGTCGAACCTGAACCTGAAATTATTCCTTTAATTAAACGTTTAATTGCCGTTCTACGTGCTGAAGGAGAGGATCTGATTGCCGATAATATTTTATTACAATCACAGCGTTTAGGCGACCAAGCGCGCATTCTCATTGACCAGCAACGCAAGCGACAAGCTGACCGCATTATAGAACGTTATCAGTGGATTGGTGCAGGAGTGATTGCTGTTACTCCCCTTCCTGTGGTTGATCTTTTAGCTGCTGCAGCTATCAATGCTCAAATGGTGGTAGAAATAGGTCAGGTCTATGGTTGTCAGTTAAACAGTGAACGGGGTAAAGAGTTAGCTTTATCTTTGGGGAAAACTCTAGTCAGTTTGGGTATGGTCAAGGGTGCCGTACAGATAATCGCTCAAGCCTTACAATTAACTATAGCTGCTTATATTGTTGGAAAGGCTATACAAGCAGTCACTGCAGCCTATTTAACCCGTATTGCAGGTAAGAGTTTTATTGAGTATTTTCGAGGTGATCAAGACTGGGGTGATGGTGGTATGACTGAAGTAGTACAGCGTCAATTCCAACTCAGTCGCAAAGATGAATTTATCAAGACTTTCATTAGTGAAGCTATTTCTAAAGTAGTTAACCCTTTAAAACAGTCCTTTGAGTCCACCGAAGATGTAGAGGAAGAACCTCTAGAAGATATCCCCATTAACTCAGATCATTGGGAATGGTAAGAAAAAAAAATATCTGAACCGCTTATTGTTCAGACTTTTTTATGAAATAGCTAGGGACGTTTTTACTTGCGGCGTCTAATTCCGTGAACTAGTGGGAAGGCAGCAAGCAGAAGTATTCCTGCAATGGGAGAAGCCTCAGGAACGGGTATAGCAGTGACTGTCAATAGTGGACGAAGGTTAAGTATACTATATTGTGCACTATAAAAGTCAATCCCATTAGTTCCATTGACGAAAGGAAGTAGTCCTAAACCATTGTTAGCACCACCAAAAGCTAAAGCACCAGAGATATCAACGGTTAAAACACCGACAGGTATATTAGGATTGCTATCATTGGCACCAATAGTAGTGAAAACAGGAGTTGCTTCTGCACTATTGGGAGTAATTCCATCAGCGCCAAATGAATTCCAGGTAACTGTATTTTCGTCCCAGTTATTTAATATACGAACAAATCTGATCCCACTACCACGGTTAAAAACATTCAGAGTCAAGGTTGCGCTGACAATTTTATAACCCAAGGGAATTTGACCAGGACCATTACCAAAAACGTTGTCAAAACCGATCAGTCCTTGGGTATCATTCCCAGAATTAGGTGGTTCATCAGCATCAATACTAATAGAAGTCGCACCTCCAGAATTAGTGTTTGGATCTGCTTCTCGTAACTCTGCATCTCGTGCACCTGTGTAACCATTTACCCCTTGCTGGAAGGTAAAAACAGCCGCGTTAGCAGGAGTGATAGTGCTAATAGCTGCTAGTCCAGTTACGGTAATTCCGGTAATAAGTGCAAGGTTTTTAAGATTCATGTATGTTAATTGAGGTGTTAAATTATCCTCAGAACCATAACATAAAACTTCTATAATGGCAAGTAATAAGTTTCAATTTAATTACCACTAAAATTATAAGGATCACTAGGGGTAGGAATAGTTTTAATTGATTTAGGGACTAAAACTAATTGTCGTCGATTGTTAAGATTATCCGGCTGCATTTCTCCTTGTACTTCCAACCAACTATCAGAAGGATAAGCCTTATTACTATTACTCAGTTTAACTGGTATGCCGACTGGGTAAGCATCAACAGCACAACAAGTAATAATAAAACGACTCAGTAAAAGATAATTAGTTGGTAATTGAGGTGGATGGATCACAAAACCAGAAATTTTGGCCAACTGTCCCTGATAAGCATCAGGTTCCGGGTAAGCATTTAATGTTCTTACCCAGTCTAAGAGGGAACGATTTTCAGGCTTACTAAAAGTGCGAAAGATTTCTGGTTGAGTGCGTGTCATTAGAGAAGACTCACTCACTCCTCTTGCTAAAGCAGTCTGACTGCTCAGAACTTGGGGAGAAATCAAAAAGCCCAAAACAACAGCGACAATTAGAATCAAACTACTCAAGATGGGCGGAATTAAAGTTGTATGTTCTAACTCTTGATAAGAAACGCTCTTCTTTTTTCGGATCAGTTCTAGTCCCTTAATAGATCCTAAAACAAGCAGAATAATACTTGTTGCCCACACTAGCCCAGTATAGTTAGGATGTATTAACAATCTTAACTGTCCAGTTACAGTATATTTGGTCAGCAAGACACCCAAAGAGAATAAAGCCAAGGCATCTAAGCCCTTTTGTAATCCCTTAGTCTTGAGTTTTTCTAGGTTAATCATCTTATTTCTGCCTCGGTGAATATGATATTCAAAAGAAGTAACTGTGACAGATAGCTAAAATAAAGGTCAATTGAACAGCTATGCCCAAAAGATAAATAATCATTCTGGGTTTAAAAATCGACAATAAAAGACTAATACTTTTTAAATCTACCATTGGGCCTATCACCAAAAAAGCAATCAAAGAACTACTAGTAAAAGCAGAAGCAAAGGAAAGCGCAAAAAAAGCATCTACTGTCGAACAGATAGAAACTATCATCCCTAATGCCATCATTGAGAGAATAGAGGTAACAGTCCCAGATCCCAGGTGGAGAATAAGATCACGCGGCACAAAGACTTGTAGGCAAGCTGCTATGGCACTGCCTAAAACTAGCATACCTCCTAATTCGCGCAATTCTTGGGTTAAATTTTCTACAAACATCCCCCAGCGTCTCTCTGGCATTAATGAAACACCTATACTGGGCGCTGTGGCTAAGGCAATATTACTATCTAAACGTATCGGTTTTCCAGACTTGTTTAGTAGAAAAGTACCTGCTTGTAACAGAGAAGGTAATTCCTGGGTGGGATTTGGGCAGGCTTTACGGTAACCTATTCTCTTAGATAGAGCAGGGTTGAGAAGTACTCCTATATCTTTTTGCGTACTAAATACACAACCAATACTTGTGGCAATTAGCAGAGAAAAGACTACTCGAAAGAAGACAATTTCTGGTTGATCCTTAAAAGCAGTCCAAGTTGACCAAATGACAATAGGGTTAACAGTGGGTGCAGCTAACAAAAACCCAACTGTCACTGCAGTAGGAGCGCCTTTAAGCAGCAAGCGTCTAGCAACAGGAACATTGCCACATTCACAAACAGGAAAGAGAAATCCAATACAACTTCCCATCAAAGCACCAGCAATGGGATTACGTGGAAAACGTTTAATGATATTTTCTTCTTTGATTAAAACAAGTAATGCACTAGAGAGAATTACCCCTAGTAACAAAAAAGGTAAGGCTTCGAC
>CASBQB010000063.1 GCA_949127655.1 Chroococcales cyanobacterium PMM_0086
AATTGCTGCTTGGGAAAAATCTAGAAATGAAATTTTCTGTAAAACCGATTGGCAATTTACAACCACTGATGCTCGGATTAAATTGAAGCGTTTATATCCCACTATTAATCCTTGACAGACCACTAGGACTCTATTTAATTTTTGATCCATGCTTTCCAAGACTTTGGCTAGATCAAACTCTACCATCTGTGTCATATTAGGATACCTTTAGTTATTCGATTGATTGCTCTTTAGGGGGAGTTCTCTCTATCTTAGGCTATCATCCAACTAAAGTGCCCTAAGACCGGACTTGTGTCTACTCAGTGATTGATGGTATTCTCAATGTTGGTTATAGATTTGACCAATTCTAGCTAATGACTTCAAGAACAGATATTATTACTTTAGCCCGTTGGATGGCTGGTGAGTTTAGTAATCAAGCACAGGCTTATGACAACCCGCCTTTCTTTGCTCATATTCGGGTCTGTATGCGGCCACTTCCTTCTTCTCTAATGTCGGGAGTGAGTCTATTTTTAGAACAAGCTTATGATTTCATGTTGAATAGACCTTACCGTCTGCGAGTTTTAAAATTAACAGTATTAGATGAACAGATTGAATTAGAGAACTATAGGGTTAAAGATGAAGAACGCTTTTATGGTGCTTCTCGGAATCTAACTATTTTAAAAACACTCACTCTAGATGATCTTGAGAAGTTACCTGGTTGTGATATGACTGTGGACTGGACTGGTGAGAGTTATAAAGGCATTATTAAACCAGGAAAGAACTGTCTAGTCGTTCGCAAGGATCAAACAACTTATCTAGATAATAGTTTTGAAATAGATGCTTCACAATTAATCAGTATGGATAGAGGTAGAGATCCTGAAACTGATGAACTTATTTGGGGTTCAATAGCTGGGCCTTTTCTCTTCTCACGTTGCACCAGTTATGCTGATGAAGTGTCTGAATGTCTAGATAACTAAGTATTTTTTATTGTTTGCTAATTCTGGGGAGAACAAGAAATGTTATCCCCTATTCCCTATCTTATTCATACCCTTGCTTAAAAGGCAGAGGAAAGAACAGTAAATGACTTCTCTAGTTCAAAAAACCTATTACACTCCCGAAGAATACTTAACTCAAGAAGAAATTTCTGAGTTTAGAAGTGAATATATTGATGGAAAAATTATTCCTATGACTGGCGGTACCCCTAACCATAATACTATAGCTCTTAATTTAGCAAGTTACTTAAAAATTGCTTTACGTGGCAAAGCTTATAAAGTCTATATGGCAGATCTACGTTTATGGATTCCTGATTATCTGATTTATACTTATCCTGATGTTATGGTCATTGAAGGACAACCTATAGTAGTTGAAAATCGTAAAGATACTATTACAAATCCTACCTTAATTATTGAAATACTTTCCCAGAGTACCAAAAACTATGATCAGGGTGATAAATTTGATTACTATTCTTCAATTCCTACTTTTAGAGAATATATATTGGTCGATCAATATCGTTATCAGGTTAAACATTATCTTAAAAGAGATGATCAAAAGTGGCTATTAACTACATATCATTCTGAAGATGATATATTAAGTTTAAGCTCCTTGAAATTAGAGATAAAACTTAATGAAGTTTACGAAGATATTATATTTGAGCAAAAGAGCCAAGCTAAAATAGATGATTAATTGAAAATAAATGAGACAAATTAATGTTCCACTTAGACAACAAATATTATAGCGTTTTTCAGTCTGATGAGGTACAGTAACAGCAGTGAGTAAAGCAACCTCGAAGATCACTCAATGAGATTTGATTAAAAGCAAATTCAATAGCTTGAACCCTGACTGCCTGACAGAAGTAGGTGAAAGCCAATGAGAGAGGGATTGATAAAAAAAAGGGTAGAGAGATATGATTGGTTAAAGTTATTCTACCAACGTACAGTCATATCATGTCAAATTCTACCCAAATTTATAATCAGATACTAGGTTACTTCCGTCAATATAGTAGAGCGAGGGATTTGCGTCATCTCAAAGCATTGGCTTGGATGGTAAGTGCCCTAATATGTAGTGGACAATTAAGTTTGCCTGCGTGGGAACCTTATGTACCCAGTCGTGCGACTCAAGCGCAGAGTGTTGAACGAAGATGGCGAAGGTTTTTGGGTAATATTAAGATTAAAGTAGAATATTTATATGTACCGTTAGTGTTAGCGGCTTTAAGTGGATGGGACAAGCATCGTTTATATATAGCGATGGACACTACGGTATTATGGGAGCAATACTGCATGATTCATCTCTCTGTTGTCTGCTGTGGAAGAGCGGTGCCCTTACTATGGAGAGTATTGGAACATGGTAGTGCAACAGTCGCTTTTACTGAGTATAAAAGTCTCTTAAGAAAAGCTCGTTGGCTGTTACGACATCATGATGATGTAATGCTTTTAGCAGACAGAGGTTTTGCTAATCATCAGTTAATGGGATGGCTAAGAAAAAGCCGATGGCATTATTGTTTACGTTTACCGTGTGTTGACGCAGACCCTGCGGGCGGCTACGCCCACAGCCCGTAGACGTAGTCCCCGTAGGGTAGGGTTGTCATGTTACATGGTCCACACAAATATCTCAAAACAATTAGTTCACTTTATCCTCCAGTAGGATCAGCTTTGTTTTATCGTAATGTTGGGTTATGGTTAGATGGAATCCATCGTGGTAATTTGGTTCTAGCCACTGTCCCAGGTGCAAAAGAATCATGGGCTGTCATCACTGATGAGCCGCCTACTTTACAAACTCTTTGGCAATATTCCTTGCGGTTTCGCATAGAAGAATTATTTTTAGATAGTAAGTCTGGAGCTTTTGAATTGGAAGATTCACGTTTACGGTCAGAATCCGCTCTAGAACGTTTATATCTTGTGGCAGCCATTGCACTGCTCTATGCTACGACTCAACTGGAGTTTAGACTAAAAAGCAGTAAGGGTAGACCCAAACTGCCTTTAGGGAGACAATGAAAAGTTAACCAAAACAAAACTGTGCTCCCTATCATGAACTTAGAACAATTAAAAAGATTCCGTCAAGAGATATATGAACTATTAGGAAAAGCCAAAGACGCAACAATGGACTTGATGGATGCTGTATTAACAACAAAGAGTATTCAGTCTTTTGCGGAATTATCTCTTTCCCCAGTATTTAGAAGAAAATGGCCGTCATTATATGAGGCGATAGAAGATGTCAGACCTCAAAGAGCTAAATTAAGACAACTATGTATAGAACAGATTCCTTCCTTGGAACGAGTCATTTTAGCGGGTGACCATACAGCATGGCCGAGAATGTACGCAGAAACTCTGAAAGATAGAACCTATGAACATGGTCCAAAAGTAATTAGCGGTAAGCCTATTACATTAGGGCAAGGCTATAGTACTTTAGCTTGGATACCAGAAGAGGCAGGCAGCTGGGCATTGCCAATAAGTCATGTTGACCGAAGGACGCTACGCGCTGACCAAAGGTCAACAGCCCGTAGGGTGAGAATAACAAGTTTTGAGAATCCTTTGAGCAAAGGTGCTTTTCAATTAAGACAAACTTGTCGGGATTTAAAGGTGAGACCTCTCAGTATGTGGGATAGTGAGTTTGGTTGTGCACCTTTTGTTCAACTGACAAAAGATATCGAAGCAGATTTAATGATGCGATTGCGGCCCAATCTTTGTTTATGGACAGCTCCACCTCTCTACGAAAAAAAGGGAAGACCCAAAAAACATGGGCAAAAATTTAAACTCTCTGAACCCCAGACTTGGACAGAACCTGTGGAAACCTTAGAAATAGATGATCCTAAATGGGGTTTAATCTCAATTAAACGTTGGAAAGAACTACATTTTAGAAAAACTGCTGATGTACCGATGGACATCATCCTCATTCAAAGAATAGGAACAAAAATAGGTGCTAATGCCGCTAAACCAATTTGGTTAGCTTGTATTTTTGAGAAAATGCCTCCCCTAAAAGAAGTTTGGCCACTTTATCGATTGCGCTTTAATATTGACCATTGGAATCGATTCGCCAAGCAGAGATTACATTGGACTAGTCCAAAACTTTCCACTCCTATGCAAGCACAAAGATGGAGTGATTTAATGCCCTTACTAACTTGGCAGTTATGGTTGGCGCGTGAGATAGTTAAAGATAACCCTCTTCCTTGGCAGAAACCTCAGCAATTAGGACAATTGACCCCTGGAAGAGTGGCTCAGTCATTTTCTGGACTTTTAGCGGCGTTGCCGAAGGCGCACCGCAAGCGGAATTACGAAGAGTTTGGCACTCCTGCTCGTTTACCAAAACCCCGCGGAAAGTCCCCTGGTTGTACCAAAGGTCAAAAACGTACCAAGAAAAATCGTTATCCTGTAGTTAAAAAACGATATTCGCCACCTCCTAAAGAACAAAAGGAAGCCAGTTAATTTAATTTTTTTCTTATTTCTTCTCAATAATCAGTATATACTATATGACTGATTGATTTTCACCTGTCAATTAGTCTAAACTCAAGACTCAAGGCATGGCAGTTCAAATTGCTGGTTTACGACAACAAGTAGATCCTCATTGGCGACGTGGTATCAGTTATCTCAAAATTGGTTTACGTTGGCTTAAAGGAGTTCTTCACAAGGGACGAGAACTTTTACTCCCTATTCCTCTACTATCAAAAGAGCCTGAACCAGTTTTTGCCTCCAAACGAGACGAACAAAATTTCTTTGACCGCATTTGGTTTTCTCGTATCCGCTCCTTAACCTGTCAATGATTCAATAAGATCTGTCAGGCAGTCAGGCTTGAACCAAATCAGGATAAGTCCTTATTTTTGCTAATTTGGGGAGCATCATCTAAAGAACAATAAGGACGACTCAGACTTAAAGGAGATTCTAGAGCGTTTTTTCGTAAGAAATCAAGGTCATTCATTACCTCTAGCGTACAACCATCATAGACAATCTCTCCCTGATTTAAAATTACAGTGCGAGAACAGATATCTAACGCTAAGTCTAGATCATGGGTGGCGATAATTTGAGTTTGCGTAAGACTCTCTAAAAGATAGAGTAGCTGACGACGTGAACGGGGATCAAGTTGTGCTGTTGGTTCATCTAAGACTAACAGTTCTGGTTGCATAGCGAGGACTCCAGCAATGGCAACTCTTTTTTTTTCCCCCCCTGAGAGTCGATCTGGATTACGCTCAATATACATCTCAGGTGCGAGATTTACAGCCATTAAGGCTTGCAATACCCTTTCTTTAAGTGCAACTCCTCTCAAGCCTAAATTAAGGGGTCCAAAAGAGACATCCTCCCCGACAGTCGGCATAAATAATTGATCATCAGGATTTTGAAAAACCAGCCCCACCGTTTTACGGATTTGTTTAAGATTGAGATTGTTAAGTTGGTATTCCCCTACTGTAATAGTTCCTGCTTGGGGGAGAATAATTCCATTCAAGTGTAATTGTAGAGTTGATTTACCTGAACCATTAGCCCCCACTAGAGCAACTCTTTCTCCTGCATCTATGGATAGATTAATGTTTTTGAGAGCCTGATTTCCATCTGGGTAGATATAACTAATATTTTCTAGTTGAATTAAACAATCTTTCATCTAAATGTATAAATAAATCATTTGTCCTAAGACAATGGCTAATACTGTCAAAGTGATCATAAAAAGATCAGGTGTTTTTAATTTAGGTAGGTTATCTGTATACAAGTCACCTTGATAACCCCTACCCAACATCGCTTGATAAATGCGCTCTCCTCTTTCATAGGTACGGATAAAGAGAGAACCAATCATCCCTCCAACCACTAGACGGGTATTTTGTGGATTGAGAAGGAGATTACGGGATAGTGCAGCTTGTTTCATATTATTAGCCTCCTGAATTAAAAGATTCAAGTAACGGTACATTGAACCTAGAATAGCAACTAAGAGAGGCGGTGTTTTTAAGGCGATTAAAGCTTGTAGAAGGGCTGAAATAGGAGTAGTTAAAATGAGCAGATTCATCATCATCAGACAGAGGAATAGTTTAACGGTGACACTTGAGAGAATGGTTAAACCTCCTGTTGTAATGCGTAAGACCCCCCAAGACCAGATAATATCACCTGTTGGGTTAAAGAGTATTCCTAAGAGAACGACCCAAACAAATAAAAATTCTACTCCAGCCCTCTTTAAAACAAGAAGCAGATTAACTTTACTTAGTACTAGCAAACTAAAAATAATCACTGCATAGAGTGCCCAAGTTAGATATTCTCCATTCGGTGTAAGTGTAATGGCAAAAACAGTTAGTAAACTGCAAACTAGGCGAGTCTGTGGAGTTAAACGAGTCCAAAATGTGGCGATAGGCTGATTAATCGTCACATTGGGAGAGATAATATGGAGCAGCATGGTGATTTACTCTGGATCTGAAGAGTTGTTATTTTTGGGACGGATAGTCAGTTTCCCAACACCCCAAGCTAAGCCAAAAGTAACTACTGTTCCAATAATGCCAGCTAAGGGAGTAGCTATTGTTTCGGGTACCCCTTTGACTGCATACTCTTGAAAAACTTGAGCAAAAGGCAATTGACCAGAGATGGGTTTTTCTGCTTCTTTTTCTTTAAATTTGAGATCTTCAGCCACTCTATCTAGTCCATCAGGAGATTTTGAAGCAAAAGGGGATAAAAAGCCAGCAATAGCTAAAGATACCCCCAATCCTACTAAAAGCCAAGTTTGATTTTTGTTCATAGTGTCTATCCTCTAGAAATTACTTTGCGTGGTCCGTCATAAATTAAATCAGGACGTGAGCGCCAAATATAACTTACAGCAATTACCGTGATTATAGATTCTCCTATTCCAATAAAAATATGCCAAGAGACCATAGCTGCTATGGCCACTGTTAGGGGTACTGTTCCTGATAGACCTAATTGAAAAGCTGCTACTAAAGAGGCTATAACAACACTTGTCCAGGCAGCCACAGCAGTCCCGACACTTACACCCTTCCAACTGTTGTAACCTAAAAGCTGTCTAATGGTTTTATAGAGATAATAACCAAAAAAGGTACCAATCAAGCCCATATTAAAGATATTAGCCCCTAAAACGCTAATCCCTCCATCTTGAAATAGAACAGCTTGGACGATAAAAACAACCGACATGACCAAGCTTGCCGCCCAAGGTCCTAATAATACTCCCGCTAGGGTTCCCCCTAACAAGTGCCCTGAAGTGCCCCCTGGAATGGGAAAATTAATCATCTGTGTGGCAAATATAAAGGCTCCGCAGACCCCCATTAAAGCGACTGTTTGCTCTTTATAATTCTTCTGAACCTTATTTAAGGCTAGAGTAACTAGAATTACAGTTGCTGCCCAAGTTAACAGCACAATGGGTAGACTGAGGAATCCATCAGGTATGTGCATGGCTAAACTGGGGTTAGAGATCCCTGTTAACCTCAAAAACAGACTGTTAGTCATCATGTTTTACTCTTATTCTTCTCTACCTCTGTAATTCTCGCTTATTTATTCTAATTTGGAATCCCTATAGGGGGCATATTGGAGGGTTAATTAAAGCCTTTATACCAGCTATACTGTAAAAAATTGTGACTTGATTATGGAGTTAAAAATGAGTAATTATCCTAAGATTTTGGCTTTTGCTGGCAGCGCACGGGAAGACTCTTTCAATAAAAAATTGGTCAAAATTGCCGCAGAGGGGGCTAGATTAGCTGGCGGGGAAGTTACCTATTTAGATTTACGTGATTTACCTATGCCACTCTTTGATGAAGATTTAGAAGAGAGGGAAGGCATACTAGATAATGTATTAAAATTTAAGGAAATAATGAGAGCTAACCAAGGCTTACTCATCTCCTGTCCCGAATATAATAGCTCAATAACTCCCCTGCTCAAGAATGCGATTGATTGGGCATCTCGTCCAGAACCTGATCAGGTAGGGTTAAGCTGCTTTAAAGATAAGGTAGCAGCCATTATGAGTGCTTCTCCTGGCGGTCTGGGTGGTTTAAGAGGCTTGATTCATGTCCGCGCTATTCTAGGAAGTATAGGAGTATTAGTGTTGCCTGAACAGAAAGCTATTTCTAATGCAGACCGAGCTTTTGATCAGCAGGGAAATTTGCAGGATGAGAAGCAAAAGGGGGATATTCAAAAACTAGGGAGTAAATTAGTTGCCGTACTGGCTAAACTTAAGGACTAAAGTATCTTACTGATGGTAGATACGCTAGCAAAAAACCTCTTCATTGAGCTACCGAACTCCCTCTTATTACAGGTTACCCTAGCTACAGTAAATCGCAATTTGAGGTTAGAAAGAACTGCCAAAGGAGAGTTGATTGTGAATCCACCAACGGGTTGGGAAACCGCAGAGAGAAACCGCAGCCTAACTGGACAACTCGATCGTTGGTATGAAGACCATGAAAAGCTTGGAAAAGCCTTTGATTCTTCGACTGGATTCACCTTAGATGATGGTGCGATTCGTTCTCCTGATGCTTCTTGGGTGAGTCTTGACCGTTGGGAAGCGTTAACCTCTCAACAAAAAGGAACCTTTGCTAATATCTGTGCTGATTTTGTGGTGGAGTTACGATCTGCATCTGATACCCTGGGTTCCTTGCAAGCAAAGATGCAAGAGTACATCTACAACGGCGCTAGATTAGGCTGGTTGATTGATCCCCAAAAACGGCGAGTAGAGATTTATCGACAGGGGAAGGAAGTGGAGATAAGAGAAAATCCCACTGCACTATCTCGAGAGGATGTGTTACCCGGATTTGTTCTGAATTTGCCTCGAATCTGGACTTAGTTCAGAAATATGCCTAGCTATTATCTCTCAAAACCAACGACTTGCTATCGGCATTCTCCAACCTGTTCCAAAGGCTCTATCTGTAATTTTTAAACCTGGAGGAGCCTGCTTTCTTTTAAACTCAGATTTAAAGACTAAATTCATTATTTTAGAGACCGTTTGACCATCATATCCAGCATCTATAATCTCTTCTCTAGATTGATGTTGATTGATCATTCTTAATAATATATCATCTAATATTTCATAAGGTGGTAAGGAATCTTGATCCACTTGTCCAGGTTTTAACTCTGCACTAGGTGGTTTAACTAAGATGTTATTGGGTATTATTTCTTCTAGGCAATTTAACCAATGACAAAGAGCATATACTTTTGTTTTAGGTACATCAGCTATAGTTGCTAGTCCTCCATTCATATCTCCATATAGTGTACAGTAGCCTACAGCCATCTCTGATTTATTCCCTGTTGACAAGAGTAAATAACCAAATTTATTGGCTACTGCCATTAATAAGTTACCTCTAATACGAGACTGAAT
>CASBQB010000064.1 GCA_949127655.1 Chroococcales cyanobacterium PMM_0086
ACACTTCATCTGAACGGGTTTTAACTCTGACGTAGCGCTGTACCATAACAATGAGAAAAAATAAAATCTAGTCAAAAGAATCTTTTTAGTAGTAATATAGTAAATCCTTGCTTCTTAGGAAAATCTAGGGAGCCATATTGTCCAAAAGGAGAAGAATAGATGAGTTACAACTACGAGATGATGTATATCCTACGTCCTGATCTGTCTGAAGAACAAGTTCAGCAGGAGATCAGTAAATATCAGACCCTTCTGAGTGATTATAAAGCAGACGATATCCTTATTAAAAATTTGGGTAAACGTCGCCTGGCTTATCCCATTAAAAAATATACTGATGGGGTCTATGTACAGGTTAATTACAGTGGTGATGGTAAGCAGGTGGCCCCACTTGAAAGGAGTATGCGTCTTAGTGATGAAGTAATTCGTTATCTAACCCTCAAATTAAAACAAACAGTCATTCTTGATCCTTCAGAAGAAACAGCTACCCCTATCTTAGAAGAAACAGCTACCCCTATCTTAGAAGAAACAGCTACCCCTATCTTAGAAGAAACAGCTACCCCTGTCTTAGAAGAAACAGCTACCCCTGTCTTAGAAGAAACAGCTACCCCTGTCTTAGAAGAAACAGCTACCCCTATCTTAGAAGAAACAGTACTTGAAGAAGTAGGAGCAGAAGAAGTAGCAGAAATTTAAAGTTAAGCTCCCCTGTCGATACAAAGACAGGGCCTCTTTGTTTAAATTTAACTATCGTTAAAAAAATGCTCAAACCCGAATCCCTTCTGACAGAGATTATCCTCTCACATCCTCACCAAGTTCTTGGTAAGATTCAACTTGATTGGCTGCCTCAGCCTGGAAATCATTTAGAGTTAGAAGGAAGTACTTATGTGGTATTGGAACGCCATCATCATTATCAGTACAAAATCGGTGGCTACCATCTCCAGAAAATGTCTCTCTATGTTCAGTCAAGTAACCATATTACCGATAAAACCTTCATTGATGGGCGTTGGGTAATAGGTAACCCTACCTGCCTCTACAATGCTCAATCTGAACTCTTAAGGTGTGCCCTGCAGCCAAATGGACCCTGTCAGGGATGTAAACATTATCAGCCTATTTAAAACATCTTAAGCTAGCTGTTCTCCCAATGCTATACGCATACCATTAGCAAAATCCCAAGCAGACTGTAATCTTTTACCAGAAAGTTGCACTTGTTGCAATAACAATAACCCTTCACCTGTTTGAATTACCAGTCCTTGATCTTTGATCAGCATCATCACTTGACCAGGATTTCCTTTTAAGGCAATTAAATCTGGCCAAATTTCAGATAAAAAGCTCGATTCAACAAGTAAAGGTTTAAAATACTCTTCGTAGACAGGAACAGTCCTGAAAACTTTTAAAAGGTTTCCTCTAAAGCTTGTCTGACAATCTGGGAAAAATCCTCTAACTTGATTATGTAAAGACTCTGCACTTTTTGACCAATCTAAAAGATAATCTGCTTTTTTAATTAAAGGGGCATAGCTAGCTTGAGCGTTATCTTGAATAATTGGGTCTATTTCTCCTTTATTTAACTTTAGGAGCGTTTCTTTTAATAAATCAGATCCTTGTTTAGCTAATTGATCACTAACCCCTTCAGCATTATCTAACAAGCCAATAGAGAGATAAGATTTCAGTAAGATAGCGCCTGTATCCATGCCTTCATCCATCAACATGGTTGTAATGCCTGTTTCTTTATCTCCATAGTAAATACTCCATTGAATGGGTGCTGCGCCTCGATATTGCGGTAAAATGGAGCCATGCAAGTTAATACAGCCCAAACGTGGCATGGCTAAAACTGAGGGCGGAAGAATTTGTCCATAAGCTACTACCACAAAAAAATCAGCTTTAGTATCCTTAAGTTGTTGCTGAATATTGAGATCCTTTCTTAATCGTTCAGGTTGTAATACTGGAAGTTGATAATCTAAAGCTAGCTCTTTGATAGGTGAAGGGATCATTTGACTGCCTCTTCCCCGTCTCTTATCCGGTTGACTTACTACTGCTTCAACTTTAAATTGCTCATCTTTGAGCAAAGCTTCTAAACTAGGAATAGCGAATTGAGGTGTCCCAAAAAAAACAACTTTCATCTCAATATAGTAACCCAGTTTCCTTGGACTTGCCAGACTTTTCGAGGATTGCTATATCTGTTTTAACTTACGCACCGTAAGTCCCGCATCTATATTTCAGTTATATCGATATCGATATAAGGCAAATTAGTGACCCTACCCTGCGGGCGGCTACGCCCACGGGCTGTTGACCTTTGGTCAGCGCGTAGCGTCCTACGGTCAACGGGATATAAGGTGCACGATTAGGCGTATGTCATGCTATTCTCTACTATTCTATGTTATAATTATCATTATTAGAAGGTAACTGATAAATGTATAAAGCCTATAAATTCCGACTGTATCCTACAACTGAACAACAAACGCAACTAGCTAAAGCGTTCGGTTGTGTGCGCTGGTACTGGAACTATAGTCTAAACCTTTGTCAGGAAACCTATAAAGCAACAGGAAAAGGATTAACGAGAGGGGTAATTCAAGGTTTATTACCTAATCTAAAGAAAGAACATGAATGGCTGACAGATGCTTATTCTCAATGCCTTCAAGTAGTAGCTTTAAATTTATCTACTGCTTATAAAAACTTCTTTGAGAAACGAGCAGGTTTACCTAGTTTCAAGTCCAAACATGGTAAACAATCTATCAGTTTCCCACAAAATGTCAAGATAGTAGGCGACTCAATTAAATTCCCTAAATATGGAGAGATTTATTGCAAGATTCATAGACCAATAACAGGGACAATTAAAACCGTTACTATCTCTAAAAATCCAGATGATAAGTATTTTGTCTCTATCTTATGTGAAGATGGTTTAGAAGCTTTAGCTACTGATTCAGAAGGAAAAGCCATAGGAATAGATGTAGGGTTAACTCATTTTGCTATTACCAGTGATGGGAGTAAATATGATAATCCTAGACATTTTGCTAAACATCAAAAGAACTTAAAAAAGAAACAACAGAAACTAAGTAGGAAGAAAAAAGGAAGTAATACTAGAACTAAAGCTAGAAAATTAGTAGCTAAAGTTCATTCAAAGATAAGCCGTTGTAGAGAAGACTTCTTACATAAACTATCCCGCAAGATAGTCAACGATAACCAAGTTATTATAGTAGAAGATCTAAATGTCAAAGGAATGGTTAAAAACCATAAGTTAGCAAAAGCAATCTCTGATGTTAGTTGGGGTAAGTTTGGAACAATGCTTAAGTACAAAGCAGAGAAAGAAGGAAAAATATATCTAGAGATTGATAGATGGTTTCCTAGTTCTAAAACTTGTAGTAATTGTCTTTACAAGGTAGCAGAAATGCCCTTAGACGTAAGACATTGGGAATGCCCTAGCTGTAAAACTCATCATGATCGAGATGTCAACGCAGCGATAAACATTAGAGAAGAGGGCTTGCGGATATTGTCGTTAGGAACTAGCGATACTGCCAATGGAGGGAATGTAAGTCGGTCTGGTAAAACTTCGGTTTTGTCAGACGTTGTTCCCATTGAGATTGGAAGCCCGCGCACCCTACGGGCGGCTACGCCCACTTAGAGCGTCGGGTAGTTCACAAGATCATAATTGGTCGGATAATTTTACTAGTGATTGAAATTTTGGCTCTACCTATTGCTTTAGTTAGATGTGTAAAATTTGTCAAGCAACTATAGTAAAAATAGACTAAAAATAATTTGCTTGCCAATGATCCCTAAAACAGATAGATAGGTAATCTATGGTAAATAAGTCAACTCTCATCTGCTGTTATACTGACTTTTTAAATATACAAAATGTTCAAATCCTGACTTCATCAAGCCTCCCTCTATGCTTGTCCTACTGCTCAGGTGTAAACTGTAAATCTCCCATTCAGTAAGATCAGGGTGTAAATAAGGAAGCCAGAAGAAGACAGGCAAAAATAATCAAGCCAACATCTACGAAATGCCAAACAATTCTCCCTTGAAAAAAAGCAAAAATATATGGTCAGGATTGCCCATTACTTACCGAGGAGCGATCATAATAGCCATTCCAGCAATTTGTTTAATCTCTACCTTGGTCGCTTGGGGTTGGTTGCGACAAGTCAGAATATCACTCAATGAGCAAATAGAACACCAAGAAAAAACCATTCATCAAAGTAATCAATTGCTTTTGAACCTGCTAAATGCTGAGACAGGAGTTAGAGGCTATATTATTAACCACAAGAGCGAATATCTCGAACCCTATCAGCTAGCCATCTCTAAGCAAGGAAAGTCTTTAGAAAGCCTCAAGGAACTCACCTCAAAAGACTTTGAGCAACAACAGACACTGCAAAAGATTGAAAAGCTGGTATACAAAGAATTAGGCACTCTAGAACAAATAATCACTTTAATCAAGCAAGACCGACTCCAAAATAAGACAACAACCCAAGAGATAGTTTTACTATCAGAAGCTAAAAAGGTGATGGATGAACTACGGGTCTTGCTAGCTGCCTTAGAAACTAAAGAGCAAAGTTTACTCAACCTTGAAAAACAGAACCTCAAGAACCTAGAAGAAATCATAGTATCCGTCCACTGGATAGCCTCTTTAGCAAGCATTATTGCTTATGTAGGGGCTGTTTGTTTATTTAGACAAATTGATGGAGAACTAGGTGAGCGTGAGCAGCAATTAAAGAAAAGTAAAACACTGATCGAAGCTATTACAACTAATGTAATCGATAGTATAGTAACTCTGAACCGAGAGGGCAAAATTGAGACTTTTAACCTGGCAGCAGCCAAGATGTTTGGTTACGAGATAACAGAAATTATGGGTCAAGAAGTGGCTGTGTTATTAGCAGATCCCCTCCACCGAGATCAGCAAGAGAGGATCAACTTTTTGCACCCTATTCTCCTTAGCTTGAACAAACCTTGGGAAACTATCGGCTATCAAAAATCTGGCCAGCCCTTTCCAATTGAAATATCTGTAAGTCAAATAGACTCAGGTGGTTTGTTCATCTCAATTATTAGGGATATTTCCGAAAGAGAGGAAGCCAAAGCTAAATTACAAGCTCGTGCTAATGAACTAGCTGAACTAGATAGTTCATTAGCACGAGCTAACCTGGCTTTAGAGAAAAAAAACCAGGAACTTGAGAAGTTTACATATATAGCATCTCACGACCTCAAAGCTCCCTTGAGAGCGATATTCAGCCTTTCAGAGTGGCTCGAAGAAGACTTACAGGATACACTCTCAGAAGAAAACAAACAGCTTATGAAGCTGTTACGAATGCGAGTGTATCGCCTAGAGGCTTTGATTAACGGGCTTTTAGCTTATTCCCGCATTGGTCGAATCAATGTAACTATACAGACTCTTAGTATTGGGGAGTTATTACAGAATATTATTGACTGTCTCACTCCTCCTGTGGCATTTAGATTTAAAATTAGCCCAGAAATGCCCACATTGACAACTAAAAAGACTTTGCTTAGACAAGTGTTCTTTAATCTTATTGAAAATGCTATTAAACACCACCATCGCCAAGATGGATACGTTCAAATTGATGTAGAAGAGGTGGATGGTTTTTACCAGTTTGCTGTCACTGATAACGGACCTGGAATTGCTCCACTCTTTCAAAAAAGAATTTTTGTACTACTTCAAACACTAGAGTCCCGCGATGTCAAAGAGAATACGGGTGTAGGCTTGTCAGTTGCTAAGAAAATCGTGGAAACAGAAGGAGGTAAGATTTGGTTAAACTCTCAAGAGGGTGCCGGATCTACCTTTTACTTCACTTGGCCTAAAGAATCAACAACCTCAAAGCAATTCGCACTAACAGCCTCAATGGATTACCGCAATTTACTTCAGGGGTCTGATCTCCACGAAGAAGAGCTTCAGCTTGAGTATCAGACTCGCAGTATTAAAGATTCATCTCACGCCCTCTCTCTAAAAGGTGCTTTTTAAAAGTTTATCTGGTAGGTTACTAATCACTTTCTCAAAAGGTTCTTTGTTCTTCAGTCCTCTAACTAGCACTAACGACCCTTCAATCAAGATAACCGCTTCGACTGCTCTATTATAGGCTTCCTCTTCTTCAATTCCAGCAATCAGCAAAACTTGCCTAATTTCTTCAATCCACATAGAAAAGGCTTGCTGTATTAATGGCTGAAATAGAGCATTTCCTTCACCTAAAGAAATAGCATTCAGTAGACAGTTCTCTTGTCCTTGACCATAGAATTGATTAACCTTCTCACACATCTCTTTCAGTCTTTGCAGTGGTTCTTCATTTGTCCGCAGGGGCGCTAAGATAGTTGTCTCAAAACAATGACTAACATACTCTAACACCGCTCCTGCCATCTCTTCTTTACCTTTCGGGAAGTAATGGTAAAGACTGGATCTGCCTAACCCTGTTGCTTCTCCTAAGCGGGATAGTGTCGCCCCTTCGTAACCATATTTCCGAAAGACTGCTATTAAATTAATGATTGCTTTTTCTTTGGACATTCTTTAATTTACCTTTTATTCTATTGTACAGAATATTCGGTACAATAATTATTTAGCATTTATACCGAACGTTCGGTATAGTTAAAGAGTAAAAAAAATATGGTTGTATAAAACAATGCTCAAACTTTACGGACATGAAGTTTCTGGAAACGTGTACAAAGTGCAGCTATTTCTCTCACTATTAGGACTGGAGTATGAATATGTGAGAATTAATTTGGTTAAAGGAGAACAGAAATCGCCTGAATTTCTCAAGCTGAACCCTTTCGGACAGGTTCCCGTGTTAATAGATGGAGACCAAGTAGATCAGGACTCTCAAGCTATTTTAGTCTATATAGCTCGTCGCTATGGTGGAGAAAAGTGGTTGCCTAATGAAGCTGACTCTTTAAGTCGTGTTATGCGCTGGCTATCTATAGCAGCAGGAGAAATAAGTTCAGGTATAGCAGCAGCAAGGTTATTTTACCTGTTCAACTCTTCAACTATCAATATAGAGATTGCCCAACAAAAAGCTATTTTTGTCCTTGAACAACTTGAGCAACATTTAAGTACAAGAGAGTGGTTAGAATTGGGACATCCAACTATTGCTGATCTTGCAGTATTTCCCTATATTGCTCTAGCTGGGGATGCTAAGATCTCTTTAGATGGTTATCAATATGTCTGTGCATGGCTTAAGCGGGTTAAAAAGCTTCCTGGATTTGTTAGTATGGCTGGTATTAACCAGGTATAAATTATGGCTAGACAATTTACC
>CASBQB010000065.1 GCA_949127655.1 Chroococcales cyanobacterium PMM_0086
TGGGTATTGAAGACCTAGCTTGACTTTGTATAACTTCTCAATCCCCCCAAGCAAAAGAACTGAATGTTATCAATGAAGCAGAACTTTTTACACTTCACAGATTTACTGCACCATAAAGCCACAGAACAGGCAGAGAAAGTCTTATTTAGATTCTTAGCCGATGGGGAGAATGAAAGCGAGAGTTTAACTTATCAAGAATTAGATTACAGAGCAAGAAAAATTGCCGCCTATCTTCAGTCTCTAGGATGTAAAAAAGAGCGCGTACTGTTAATCTATCAGCCCAGCCTAGACTACATAGCTGCTTTTTTCGGCTGCCTCTATGCAGGGGTGATTGCAGTACCAGCCTATCCACCCCGCATCAATCGTTCTTTAGATCGCCTACAGTCTATTGTAGATGACGCTCAAGCAACCATCGCCCTAACCACTTCGATACTACTCGAAAGCATCAAAGGCAGAATATTACTCTCAGGTGAAAAAGTCATTCACTGTATTGCTACAGATACCTTAGAAGCAGGAATAGCCCAAGACTGGCAATGCCCAGACATAAATACTGGAGATTTAGCCTTTCTACAATATACAAGTGGCTCTACCGGAATACCCAAAGGAGTCATGGTCAGTCACGGGAACTTATTACATAACTCCCATTTGATTAATTTAGCTTTTCATGATACACCAGACAGTATAGGAGCTTCTTGGTTACCTCCTTATCACGATATGGGACTGATCGGGGGTATCCTACAGCCTGTATATGTGGGAATACCAGTGATCATGCTCCCCCCCGTCACCTTCCTGCAACGCCCCCTACGCTGGTTACAGGCTATCTCAGACTATCAAGTGACCACCAGTGGAGCGCCTAACTTTGCCTATGAACTCTGTTTGAGTCAAATTTCTCCAGAACAAAGAGATCTCTTGAACCTAAGTAGTTGGCAATTAGCTTTTACAGGTGCAGAACCAGTTAGAGAATACACCTTAAAACGCTTTGCTGAATACTTTGCCCCCTCTGGCTTTCGTCTAGAGTCCTTCTATCCCTGTTATGGCATGGCCGAAACAACCCTGATCGTCACAGGTGGCAAAAAACAAGCTTCACCAGTTTGCCAAACCCTAGACAGCAAAGCATTAGAGCGTAATCAAGTAATTGAAAGTGCCAATGGAGTAACCTTAGTTAGCTGTGGTCGCAGCCTTGAACAGCAAAAAATTCTCATAGTCAATCCAGAAAGCCTACACAAATGTTCAGAAAAACAAATTGGTGAAGTTTGGGTACAGGGTTTAAGTGTAGCTCAAGGCTATTGGCAACGTCCGACCCAAACAGAAGAAATCTTTGCGGCCTATACTCAAGATAGCCAGGAAGGACCTTTTTTACGAACAGGTGATTTAGGTTTTATTGATACCAAGACAGGTGAACTATTTATAACAGGACGCTTAAAAGATTTAATCATCATTCGCGGGCGCAATCACTATCCAAATGATCTAGAATTGACAGTAGAAAAAAGTCACCCCGCCATACGGGAAGGTTGCGGCGCAGCCTTTGCCATAGAAGGCGAAGATACAGAAAGACTAGTGATAGTCTATGAAGTAAAAAGAACAGCCATACGTAAATTAAATGTCGAAGAAGTAGTTAAAGCAATACGTCAAGCAGTAATCGCCAATCACGAATTACAACCCTATGCTATAGTCCTCCTAAAAACAGGCAGTATTCCTAAAACATCTAGCGGGAAAATCCAGCGTCACGCTTGTCGTGCTGACTTCTTACAAGAAAATCTCAGCATAGTTGGGCAATGGCGAGAAAAAGAAGGCTTACAGCGTCCAGTAACAGAGAAAATAACAGCAGGAAAAGAGCCGCTTAACCCAGCAGTAGAAGAAGTAGTAAAATGGTTAGTAGCTAAAATAGCAGAACGCTTAGGACTAGCTGAAGGTGAAATTGATATTCAGGAACCTTTTGTTAACTATGGACTAGACTCACTGCAAGCGATACGCCTCTCAGCCGAAGTAGAAGACTGGTTAGGCGGTCGCTTTTCCCCAACCCTAGCCTATGACTATCCCAACATAGAAAGTTTAGCCCAATATCTGAGCAGTCAAAGATCCGAGCAACAAGAAATAATCCCTAAAAAACCCCAAATAGCTCAAACCACTTCACCAATAGCTATCGTAGGTATGGGCTGTCGTTTTCCTCAAGCAGACAGTCCTCAAGCCTTTTGGCAACTTCTAAGCGAAGGTCAAGACGGGATAGTTTCCTGTGCCTCTCGCTGGCCAGGTAACGACTGGGGAGGCCTTATCGAAGACTGTGATCTTTTCGATGCCCGTTTTTTTGGCATTGCCAGTCGAGAAGCAATAGAAATTGACCCTCAACAAAGACTACTATTAGAAGTCAGTTGGCAAGCTTTAGAAAATGCCGCTATTGCCCCCTCATCGATTGCTGGTACTGCCACAGGGGTTTTTATTGGCATCAGCAGCCATGATTACTCACAGCTACGTCTAATGAGTGGGTTACAAGTTAACCCCTATCTTGGCACAGGTAACGCCCATAGTATTGCCGCCAATCGTCTCTCCTACTTCTATGATCTGCGCGGTCCATCTTTAGCGGTTGATACAGCTTGTTCTTCTTCTTTAGTTGCCCTACATCTAGCTATTAAAAGCCTTCAAGCAGGAGAGTGTGAACTGGCTATTGTCGGGGGTGTTAATCTCTTACTGTCACGGGAAATTACCGAAACCTTTAAAGGCGCAGGTATGATTGCAGCAGATGGACGCTGTAAAACTTTTGATAGTCTAGCAGATGGTTACGTTAGAGGAGAAGGCTGTGGGGTGGTCATTCTTAAAAGACTAGCTCAAGCTAGAGAAGACCATAACCCCATTCTAGCAGTTATTAGAGGCTCCGCTATCAACCAAGATGGACGCAGCAACGGACTAACAGCCCCAAATGGACAGGCTCAACAAGAAGTAATTAGACAAGCTTTAGAAGTCGCCCAGGTGCAACCTAGAGAGATATCATATTTAGAAACACATGGCACAGGTACTCCTTTAGGAGATCCCATAGAAGTTAACGCACTTAAACAAGTATTACTTCTAGAGAGAACTACTCCCCTCTATCTAGGTTCAGCCAAAACCAATATAGGGCATCTAGAAGCAGCAGCAGGTATTGCTGGAGTCATTAAAACTATCTGTTCTCTACAACATCAGACAATACCAGCTAATCTACATTTAAAAACAGTTAGCCCCCATTTGGGTATTGAAGGAACTCTGATCCAAATACCTAGTCAACAAGAGCCTTGGCCAGAACAAATAACCCCCCGCCTAGCTGGCATCAGTTCTTTTGGTTTTGGTGGTACAAATGCTCATATTATTTTACAGGAGTGGAAAAGAGACCATCAAACAAGAACTATAGAGCGTCCTTGGCATATCTTCACACTCTCTGCTAAAAATGAACAGGCACTTGGTGATTTAGTTGAGGCTTATCAGAAGATCGAAGAAAGTGAAATAGCTGATATCTGCTATACAGTTAATACAGGACGTTCACACCTGAATTATCGCCTCGTTCTACTGGTTGAGTCCTTTGAGCAACTGCAGGAACAACTTACTCAATATAAAACAAGGGGTATTTTAGGTCAACTCAGTACATCATCTCATCGAGAAAATATAGCTTTTCTCTTGACCGGACAAGGTTCACAAGAGATCGCGATGGGACGCGAGTTATACAATACCTGTCCCACCTTTGCCCAAGCTTTAGAAACCTGTCAGGAACTCCTCAAAGATTATCTAGATGTGCCCTTATTAGAAGTTCTTTATGGTTCTAGAACTGAATTACTAAATGAAACTCTTTATACTCAACCAGCCCTCTTTGCCCTGGAATATGCACTAGCGAAGCTTTGGTCATCCTGGGGAATAACACCCACTATAGTCATGGGACATAGTATAGGGGAATATGTCGCAGCAACTTTAGCAGGCGTATTTAGTCTGGCTGACGGGCTTAAATTGATTGCTAAAAGAGCCTATTTGATGCAAAATCTACCAGCCAATGGAGAAATGGTAGCAGTTTTTGCAGATAAACAGACAGTGAGTTCTGCTTTAGAACTTGAGCGCGAAAGTGTGGCTATCGCTGCCTACAATGGTTATGAGAACTTAGTAATTTCTGGTAACTCAGCAGCAGTCCAAGAAGTAGTTAAAAACCTCAAGGAACAGGGAATAAAAACCAGAAAACTGAAAGTATCACACGCCTTTCACTCCCCCTTGATGGAAGAGATGTTAGCCGACTTTGCCCAAGTCGCCCGCGAAATTACTTATTACCCACCCGAAATACAAATAATCTCCAACCTAACCGGAGAAATAGTCACAACAGAAATAGCTACCCCCCAATATTGGGTTAATCACGTACGGCAACCAGTGCAATTTGCAGCCAGTATTGAACTTTTAGATAGATTAGGGTATCACTTTTTCCTAGAGATAGGTCCAAAACCAACCCTTTTAGGTATGGCTAGATCCTTACTAGAGTCAGGACCAAATACAAATAGCAGACATTGGTTACCCAGTCTACGCACTGGACAACAAGCAGACTGGTTAACTCTACTACAGAGTCTAGCAATTCTCCATACAACGGGCATTAATATAGACTGGAAAGGCTTTCATCAGGACTACAACCATAATCCCCTAGATTTACCTACCTATCCATTCCAAAAAGAACGCTATTGGATAGATACCCCATCTACCCCAACCGTCAATAAAGGAATTAATGCTCCCGAAACCTATCAAGTAGTCTGGGAAAGGGCACAAAAACTGCCAAACCCCAAAAAAATAGAGGCAGCAGATTGGTTAATACTAGCTGATAGAGGAGGATTAGGTCTGCAGATTGCCCACTCTGTTCAGAATAAAGGCATTAATTGTCATCTTATCTATCCAGGAGAAGAATTGATCATTCCTCCTGTGCAAAACATCCTCCATCTTTGGAACCTAGATGACCTAGACCTAGAAACTGCTCAAAAAAGAGGCTGTAAGACCCTTCTAGAACTTCTGCAAATTCTAATGAGTCAAAGGGGGAGTAGTAAAATTTGGGCAGTTACCAGAGGAACACAACCCATTAAAGAGTCAAGTGTTGAAAATATTACCGCTTCTCCTCTCTGGGGACTAGGTAAAGTGATCTGCCTAGAACATCCTGAACTCTGGGGTGGAATAATCGATCTCAACAACCAAAGCTATCTAGAAGAGACCGCAAACATCCTCCTAGAGATACTCTGTCCCGATGGAGAAAAACAAATAGCCCTAGATAGAGGACTGCGCTATGTGGCGCGTCTAGACAAGATAAAGAGTCAAAACCCCTCACTCTTTACCCCTCCTTTAGGTAGTTATCTGATTACTGGTGGATTTGGTTATCTGGGGTTGAAAATAGCAGAAGACTTGATCGAACAGGGCGTTAAATCCTTGATCCTACTAGGACGTAGTACACCATCAGAGAAAGCTAACCTCTCAATCAAAACTTGGCAAGAACAGGGCATAGAAATACTCTCAAGACAAGTTGATATATCAGAACGTCCTACAGTTGAAAAGCTACTGACAGAAATCAAAGAAAAAGGGTTACCCCCCCTTAAAGGGATCTTTCAAATAGCCGGGATGATCTCAGATGGTTTATTACAGAATTTGACCTGGGAAGACTTTAGTAAAGTCATTTCTGCTAAAGTGCAAGGAACCTGGAATCTACATGAATTGACCCTGAGTGAACCTCTTGAATACTTTGTTATGTTCTCCTCAGTGTCCTCTATGTTAGGGTCTCCAGGACAGGGCAATTATGCAGCAGCTAATGCTTTTTTAGATTCCTTTGCCTATTATCGTCAACATCTAGGATTACCAGCAATTACTATTAACTTAGGACCTTTAACCGAAGGGATGACCACAAATGTCCGTATCAGCAATAAAGGACTAATCCCGATGTCTCCTGAATCAGCTAAGAGCGGTATTTTTTCCATCCTAGCTCAAAAAGCAGCCCCTCAAATAGGTCTTTTTCAAGCAGACTGGAGTGAAGTAAAAAACCAGTTCTCTCATCTTCCCCTCTACTCTTATTTAGAAAAAGTAGCCCCACTTGTGGTAACTGGAGAAACCCCGCTTGTCAAAGAATTGAGTCTTTTTGAACAATTGAGTAAAGTAGATACCCAGCAACGCTTAACTAGATTACAAGAGTACCTCTTAGAATTAGTTGCGCAAATGTTACAAATACCCAGGGAGAACATCTCAGCTTCAGCTAGTCTATTAGATCTAGGGATGGATTCACTGATGATTATGGATGCACTAGGACAGCTTAAAAGAGATCTCCAGTTGATGATCTATCCTAGAGAAATCTATGAGCGTCCTCATCTAGATGATTTAGCGCAATATCTAGCTGGTGAATTTGAACGGAGTTTCAGTTTAGCTAATGTCACCAGTCCTCTAGAAATTTCTTGGACTCAAAAAGAACAAACCCCAATCAATTCTATTCTTGCACCAGCAACAAAATTACCACCGACATTATTTATACTCTCAAGTCCACGTTCTGGTTCTACCCTTTTAAGGGTAATGTTAGCAGGACATGAGCAGCTAGCTTCTCCACCTGAATTACATCTTCTTCCCTTCGATACTATGCAAGAAAGAGAAGCAGAATTAGGTCAGTCTCATTTAGGAGAAGGACTACAAAGAGCACTCATGGAATTAAAAGGAGTAGATGCAGCGACTAGTCAAGCTATTTTAGAAGAGTGGGTTAGACAAAATAAACCTGTTCATCAGATTTATCAATTCCTTCAAGAATTAGCTCAAGATAAACTTCTAGTAGATAAGTCCCCCACCTATGCTAACAGTCGCCAAACATTAGAGCGGGCTGAAGTTATCTTCGCTGGTGCTAAATATATCCATTTGGTTCGACATCCCTATGCAGTAATTGAGTCTTTCTCTCGTATGCGTATGGATCGTCTAGTTGCTTCAGAAGAGACTAACCCCTATCAATTAGCTGAAGAAATTTGGACAAAGAGTAATCAGAATACCCTAGACTTTCTAGAAACTGTACCTAATGAGCGCCATCATCGTATCTATTATGAAGAGTTAGTCACTGATCCAGCTAAAGTGATGCAGTCGATGTGTGAATTTTTAGAGATTGCCTTTACACCTGCTTTACTTGACCCCTATCAGGGTGAAAGAATGACCGATGGAGTCCATACACAGTCAATGTCTGTCGGTGATCCTAATTTCTTACAACATAATCAAATAGAAGCCCAATTAGCTGACGCTTGGCGAAATATCCACTTACCATATCCACTACAACCCATTACCCGTAAAGTTGCAGCAACCCTAACCTATAGCTTACCCAATGAACCAACTCCTCTCAATATTCAGATGCAGGAAAGCTATCTAGAAGTTAGGGGAATGAATTTCTGTATCTGTCGTTGGGAAAGAGAGAAAACCGCCCCTATTGTGCTCTGTTTACATGGTCTTTTAGAACAGGGTGCTGTTTGGCTGGAATTAGCCCAAGATCTACTCAGACAAGGTTATCAGGTCATTGCTCCCGATTTAAGGGGTCATGGTCGTTCAGACCAGATTCTTCCAAAAAGTAGTTCATATCAATTACTAGACTTTGTAGCAGATATCGAAGCCATTATAGACCAGCTATGCCCGCAGCCAATAATCTTAGTAGGGCATTCTTTTGGGGCTGCACTAGCTGCACTGGTTGCCTCTGTACGCCCTCAAAAGGTCAAACGTCTCATTTTAATTGAACCACCTGTTCCAGGTCAAATTAACCCCCTCAATTTGAGAGAACAAATAAACTCTTATCTAGACTATCTCTCTTCTGCGCTTGAACATCCTATTTTCCCGGATTTAGAAACGGCAACTAGAAGATTAAAATTAACTACACCTTCTCTAAGTCAGCAAACAGCCTCTACATTAGCTCAAAGGATCTTAGAACCCTGCGGAGGGGGCTTTAAATGGCGTTGGGATGCCCGTTTAAGGACACGTGTAGGGCTGACCTTAAGTAATCTTTCTCGTGCTGGGTTCCTCGAATTACTGGCTCAAATTCAAGTTACTACAGTATTGGTGCATGGAGATAAGAGCCAATTTAACCGCCCTGAAGATTTATCAGCTTTAGAAGCAGTCTTCCCTTTATCTAAGAAAGTGCTACTCCCAGGTGGACATAATCTTCATTTAGAAGTTCCTTTAGAAATAGCTAAAATTATTGGAGAGGGGGAGGTTATGCTTACATAGCTGAACAGTTCTCAAAAAACCTGCTATAACGAAGAAAGAAAGAGATTAAGAAACAAAAGATGAATCAAGTTGACTACTTGCGGATCAGTTTAATTGATCGTTGCAATTATCGTTGTCAGTACTGTATGCCCGAAGGAACTGAACTTGATTACATCTTGCAAAAAGAACTCTTAACTAAAACAGAGCTACTTAACCTGATTACTAAAGTATTTATTCCCCTGGGTTTTACTAAATTTCGCCTCACTGGTGGAGAACCCCTCTTACGTCCTGATGTTGTAGAAATAGTCAAAGAAATTGCCGCCTACCCTCAAACAGAAGATCTCGCCTTGACAACCAATGCCTATTTCTTAGAAGAAAAAGCTCAAGCTCTCTATACAGCAGGACTACGACGCATTAATATCAGTCTAGACTCACTAGATCCAACCATCTTTAATACCATCATTGGCAATAGAGGACAAGATCGTTGGGCGAAAACTTGGCGAGGTATCCAAACAGCCCATCAAATAGGTTTTGACCCTCTAAAACTGAATGTAGTGGTTATTCCTGGGGTCAATGAACATGAAATAGAAGATTTAGCAGCCTTGACAATAGACAAACAATGGCATATCAGATATATTGAATTTATGCCTATAGGCAATAGTGAACTTTTCCAAGCAAGAGCCTGGGTACCCTCAGAAGAGATTAGAGAGCGCATTAGAAAGCGTTGGGGTCTATTAGAGTCAGAAGTCAAAGGGAATGGCCCTGCTGATATCTTTAAAATACCAGGTGCAAAAGGAACATTAGGTTTTATCAGTCAAATGTCGGAATGTTTCTGTGATCGTTGCAACCGAGTCAGACTTTCTGCAGATGGTTGGTTACGTCCTTGTCTCCTCAACGAAACAGGACAGATTGATTTAAAAACTGCCTTGCGTTCTGGGGTATCATTCCCACAACTGCAACAACAAGTGAGAGAATTACTCAATATCAAAGCAGAAATCAATTTCAAGCTGCGAGACAAAGGAACACAAACGGGTCTCTACACCCGCACTATGTCTCAAATAGGAGGATAGAATATGACTGATTTATTTCAATTTGAAGCAGACTTTGCTAATACTCTACATTGCATACCAATGCAGGTCAGATTAAAATTAGATACCTGTGGCATTAAGTTAAAATTGAATCAATGGAGTCTTTTAAGCGAAAGTGATAAAAAACAACTCCTGACAACAAATTGTAACAGCCCAGAAGAAACAGCATCTTACAGAAGATTACTTAAAGAACTTATTCAAGAAAAGACAGGACAAGAAGCTACAGAACTACTTATAGATAAGGCTCCTGCTTGGTTAAATCAAACAGAAATACCTCAAAGAATACTGGATAAAGCAGCAGAAGAAAAGTTGAGCTTTTCAAAAGAAATGTGGTCTAATTTAACACCATTACAGCGTTTTGCCTTGCTTAAATTGAGCGCTTCTGGACATGAAAATAGAAACTTTTTACCAGCTTTCAAAGAATTTGGCTTGCAAAAAGCTCTAGACTATTAAATATTAACTATTAAATATTTACTATAAATGACACAACCCTTTGCTTTAGCTAGAATCTTAGATGCTAACTTAAATCGTGCCAGAGAAGGACTAAGAGTGATTGAAGAATGGTGTCGCTTCGGTTTAAATAATCCAGTATGGACTGAGAAATTTAAGTCTATGCGACACTCACTCGCTCAATGGCACCAAGATGATCTTAAAGTAGGCAGGGACACTCTAAATGATCAAGGGACAGAACTCACACACCCCCTTGAAGAGAAGCGAGACAATTTAGAAACCCTTTTAAAGGCTAATTTTGGGCGGGTGACTGAAGCTTTAAGGGTGCTAGAAGAGTATAGTAAACTGCATAATGTGGCAATGGCTAAAGACTTTAAAGCAATGCGTTATCAGCTATACATCTTAGAAACAGAAATCTTTGGACTAGAACGCCACAAAAAACTCAAACAGTCTCCTTTATACTTAGTCACTTCCCCTACAGATAACCTTTTTGAGATAGTTGAGGCAGCTTTACAAGGAGGCTTAACTTTGGTGCAGTATAGAGAGAAACAAGCTGACGATCTAACTAGATTATACAGAGCAGAAAAGCTCTCTCAACTCTGTAGTCAATATAATGCTTTATTGATTGTCAATGATCGCGTAGATATAGCTGTAGCTGTCGAAGCAGATGGCGTTCATTTAGGACAACAAGACATCCCGATAGCCTTAGCTAGACAAATTTTAGGACCTACTCGTTTAATTGGTAGTTCTACGACCAACCCCCTAGAAATGGCTAAAGCACTTTCAGAGGGCGCTGATTATATTGGAGTAGGTCCAGTCCACGAGACCCCTACTAAAGCTGGTAAAGCTGCCTCAGGTTTGGAATATATTCACCATGCAGTCTCACATTCTACAGTCCCTTGGTTTGCTATCGGTGGTCTAGATAGTCAAACTCTACCTCCTGTAGTGCAAGCGGGCGCTAAACAGGTAGCCGTAGTTAGAGCTATTATGGATGCAGAAGACCCAAGACTTGCTACTACCTCACTTCTCTCTCTGTTGCCATCTTTAGAGGCTTGAATTGGCAAGATTACCACAGTTAAAATATCAAGGGGGAACATTAACTCTACATCCTCCCCCACCTGGTAAAGGTTGGCAAGACTATGCTACATGGGATGATCGTATAGAACAATATCGCCTGCAAGCTATAGATTATCGTCCTCTAGTAGAATCCCTTTGGCAGAGTCAAACTGAATTTATTGACCATGCTAAACTCTTTATAGATCTAGACTTGCAGATGACTGCTATTAAAGAGCCTTATCTTCATCAAAAAGAAGCTTTAACAGCCTGGAAACAAGCAGGGAGGCGTGGAGTAGTGGTATTACCCACCGCTGCAGGTAAGACCTATTTAGCCCATTTAATTATGCAGTCTACCCCCCGTAGTACCTTAATTGTTGTACCAACTTTAGACTTAATGCATCAATGGTATACACAAACTAAAACACTCTTCCCAAATATAGAGGTAGGGTTATTAGGTGGAGGTTCACACGATAGAACACCTATTTTGATTGCCACTTATAAGAGTGCTGCTATACATACTACTGGATTGGGGAATCTTTACGGCCTAGTCATCTTTGATGAGTGTCACCATCTACCGACAGAATTCTATCGAGTGATTGCCGAATGTTCAATCGCACCTTATCGTTTAGGATTAAGTGCCACTCCAGAACGTGTCGATGGTAGTCATCAAGATTTAGACAGGTTAATAGGTTCGGTAGTCTATCGTAAGACACCTGCTGAATTAGCAAACCAACCTCTAGCGCCTTATGAAATAGTTCAAATAAAAGTGCAGCTTTCAGAACTAGAAAAGAAAAGATATCAACAAGCTATCGAGACTAGAAATAATTTCCTACAGAAGTCTCATATTTCCCTGGGTGGGTTAGAAGGATGGCAACTATTTGTTAAGCGTAGTGCAGTTTCAAGCGAAGGCAGAAGGGCTATGTTAGCGCATCGAGAAGCTAAAGAAATAGCCCTAGGTACGCAGGGAAAATTGGACACATTAGCAGAGTTGATTGAGCGACATTGGCCTGAACCGATGCTCATCTTTACCAATGATAACGCCACAGTCTATAAAATATCTTCTGAGTTTCTCATTCCTGCTATCACTCATCAAACTCCAGTTAAAGAGAGACATGAGGTTCTTAAACTCTTTCGGGAAGGGCAATATAAAACCCTAGTTACCTCTCATGTTCTCAATGAAGGGGTGGATGTACCTGATGTAGCTATTGCGGTGATTCTTTCAGGAACAGGTTCACCCAGAGAGTATATTCAGCGTTTAGGTCGCATCTTAAGAAAAGGTTCTAAGCCTAATAAAACTGCTATTCTCTATGAAGTAATAGCTCAAGAAACCAGTGAAGAAAGTACCGCTAAACGCCGTCAAACTCCTTTAGTCTATGGTAGTAAAGAAACTAGCTTAAAAGTAGCTGAGTCCACTGATGATTACTTGACTTAGATACTCAGATTGACCACCAGTCATCTAAAATAAGAATCAATATAATGATTATTTGTCTTATCACAAAAAATGTCGTTTACCGAAATATTGAACCTAGCCCCGTCATCTCAAGCTGAAACTCAAAAATCACCCGCAACTGCCCAAACCGATTCACCTATCGATTATCAAATAGTTCATAAAATTGAGGGGCGTTGGCGGTTCAAGATGGAGAGACTTCTCCATGATGTAGATTTTGCGGTTAATTTACAACAGTTATTGGAAAAAAGTAAGTACATAAATTCGTTTAGACTCAATGAAGCAGCGAGTTCTTTAACCATAGAATACGCTTGCCAAGAAATTACTCCTAATCAATTAGAAGAATATTTACAAAATCTTATAGAAAAGGCAGATCAAGGAGATTTACCCCCGCCTCAATCTAGTTCAGAAAATACCTCACTTAACATCTACTGGGAACGCTTGGCAATTCCTCTATTCAGCTTAGTCTTAGCTATGATTGCCCTACCACTAGAACTGCCGTTTTGGTTGGGAGGAGGCTTAATTTTAGTGGCATCTGTGCCTATTTACGCACGTGCTTTAGAAGGAATACAGGAAGAAAAACAATTAAATATTGATTTCCTAGATGCTTTAGTAATTAGCTTAAATCTTTCCGGGGCACAGTTTGTGCCTCCCGCTTTTATGATCAGTATGATTGAAGGTGGAGAAGTGATTCGGGATGCAACAGCCCGTTCTACTGAACGTCAAACTCTCAATTTATTAGATAGTTTAGGGCAATATGCTTGGGTAGAACAAGCTGGCGTAGAAGTGCAAATTCCCCTGAAAGATGTTCAGGCAGGTTACATAGTTATTGTATATCCAGGAGATCTCATCCCGATTGATGGCAAAATTCTAAAAGGACAAGCTCTAATCGACCAAAATAAATTAACAGGAGAATCTGTACCTGTTAATCGAGAAGTAAATGATGAAGTTTATGCCTCTACCCTACTAGTAGAAGGACAATTAGCTATTTTAGTAGAACGCACAGGGAAAAATACCCGCGCTGGACTAGTAGTAGAACTGCTCAAATCAGCGCCCGTCTACGATACCCGCATGGAGAACTATGCAGCTAAGTTTGCTAATTTTGCTGTTGTGCCAACCCTGTTAATTGGTGGCGGAGTCTTTGCTTTTACCGGAGATTTGGCTAGAACTACCGCGCTTCTTACTCTAGATTTTGGCACAGGGATTAGGGTATCCGTACCAACTGCGGTCTTAGCAGGACTAACTCATGCAGCGCGCACAGGGGTCTATATACGCAGTGGCAGAGCCATTGAAATGCTAGCTAAAGTAGATTGTGTAGTCTTTGATAAAACAGGCACCCTGACCCA
>CASBQB010000066.1 GCA_949127655.1 Chroococcales cyanobacterium PMM_0086
TTATACCCCAGTTTTGCCCAAGGAATTTTACCGTTCTTTACACTGAACTGGTCTGTATATTCTGACATTTTGACCTTCAAAGGTGGAGTTAATCCCGTCACTGGTGGTCTGTGGTTATCTGATACAGCTCATCACCATGTAGCGATTGCCGTTCTCTTCTTAATTGCTGGTCATATGTACCGCACTAACTGGGGAATTGGACACAGCATCAAGGAAATCTTGGAAGCCCACAAAGATCCCCTGATCATAAGTGGTCAAGGACACAAAGGACTCTACGAGATCCTAACCACATCTTGGCATGCTCAGCTAGCTATTAACTTGGCCATGCTTGGGTCTCTGACTATCATTGTGGCGCAGCATATGTACTCCATGCCGCCTTATCCCTATCAGGCGATTGATTACGCTACACAGCTTTCCCTATTCACCCACCACATGTGGATTGGGGGTTTCCTAATCGTGGGGGCAGCAGCGCATGCGGCTATCTTTATGGTGCGCGATTATGATCCAGCGAAAAACGTTGGCAACGTACTAGACAACGTTCTGCGTCACCGCGATGCGATTATCTCTCATCTCAACTGGGTCTGTATTTTCTTAGGCTTCCATAGCTTCGGACTATACATACACAACGACACAATGCGTGCATTTGGTCGTCCTCAGGATATGTTCTCAGATACAGGAATCCAACTGCAACCAATCTTTGCGCAATGGGTTCAAAGTCTACATGCTGCTGCTCCAGGTAGCACTGCTTTGAATGCGATAGCACCTGCTAGTTATGTCTTTGGTGGAGACACCATTGCGATAGCTGGAAAAGTGGCTATAGCGCCGATTCCTTTGGGAACAGCCGATTTCATGATTCACCATATCCACGCTTTCACCATTCACGTAACCGTACTGATTCTTCTAAAAGGAGTTCTGTATGCACGTAGCTCTCGTCTGGTTCCAGACAAAGCTAGTCTAGGGTTCCGCTTCCCTTGCGATGGGCCTGGTCGTGGTGGTACTTGTCAAGTATCAGGATGGGATCATGTATTCCTAGGCCTATTCTGGATGTACAACTCAATATCTGTAGTGATTTTCCACTTTAGCTGGAAAATGCAGTCAGATGTGTGGGGAACAGTCAATCCAGATGGCACGATTAACCATGTCACTGGGGGTAATTTTGCCCAAAGTGCAATTACTATCAATGGATGGTTAAGAGACTTTCTCTGGGCACAAGCTGCTCAAGTAATCAACTCTTATGGCTCAGCTTTATCTGCTTACGGCATAATGTTCCTAGCGGGTCACTTTATCTTTGCTTTTAGCTTGATGTTCCTCTTTAGCGGACGCGGTTATTGGCAAGAACTAATTGAATCAATTGTCTGGGCACATAATAAGCTAAACGTAGGTCCAGCAATTCAACCTCGTGCTTTGAGTATTATTCAAGGTCGTGCGGTTGGAGTAGCACACTATCTACTGGGATCAATTGTTACCACTTGGGCTTTCTTCTTAGCCAGAAGCATATCAATTGGCTGAAGTTCCGATTGTCTTATGCCAATCTGGAGAAAAGATTCAGATTGGCTAAATCTGGAACTGTAAAAATCAACAAATGAGCAACGCAATGGTCAGTTTGTCCTCACTTTATTAACGGGAGAACCTCCTAAACAGCTATGGCAACTAAATTTCCAAAATTTAGCCAGGATCTAGCACAAGATCCCACAACCAGAAGAATATGGTACGGGATTGCCACAGCCCATGACTTTGAAAGTCATGATGGAATGACAGAGGAAAATCTCTATCAAAAGATTTTCGCCTCTCACTTTGGTCATATCGCCATCATCTTCTTGTGGACTTCTGGCACACTGTTTCATGTAGCTTGGCAAGGCAACTTTGAACAGTGGATAAAAGATCCGTTAAATGTACGTCCAATCGCTCACGCAATATGGGACCCCCAATTTGGTAAAGGCGCAGTAGATGCCTTCACTCAAGCGGGCGCGTCCAACCCCGTTAACATCGCTTATTCAGGGGTTTACCACTGGTTTTATACCATTGGGATGACCAACAACCAGGATCTTTATCAAGGGGCAGTATTTTTATTAATTCTGTCAACCTTATTCCTGTTCGCTGGCTGGCTACACCTACAACCCAAATTCCGTCCTAGCCTATCTTGGTTCAAGAACGCTGAATCACGCTTGAACCACCACTTGGCTGGCTTATTTGGAGTCAGTTCTCTAGCTTGGACAGGACACCTGGTTCACGTGGCTATACCTGAATCTCGTGGTCAGCATGTAGGCTGGGATAACTTCCTCTCTACTCCTCCACATCCAGCTGGTCTAGCACCTTTCTGGAGTTTAAACTGGGGCGCGTATGCAGAGAATCCTGACACAGCAGGTCATATTTTCGGAACATCTCAAGGCGCGGGAACAGCTATTTTGACCTTCTTAGGTGGCTTCCATCCTCAAACAGAGTCTCTCTGGTTGACAGATATGGCTCACCACCACTTGGCGATTGCCGTGATCTTCATTATTGCTGGTCATATGTATCGTACCCAATGGGGCATAGGTCACAGCATTAAGGATATCCTCAACGCTCATAATCCACCCAAAGGAACTCCCTTCGGTGGGGCATTAGGTGCAGGACACAGAGGACTGTATGACACAATCAACAACTCTCTTCACTTCCAATTAGGTTTGGCACTGGCTTCTTTAGGGGTAATCACCTCTCTAGTAGCTCAACACATGTACGCCATGCCGCCTTATGCTTTTATAGCTAAGGACTATACTACCCAAGCTGCTCTCTATACCCATCACCAGTACATTGCTGGGTTCCTGATGGTTGGGGCTTTTGCTCACGGCGCGATCTTCTTCGTACGTGACTATGATCCCGAAGCGAACAAAGATAACGTTCTAGCTCGAATGTTAGAACACAAAGAAGCACTGATCTCTCACTTGAGTTGGGTTTCTTTATTCCTTGGTTTCCATACCCTAGGTCTCTATGTTCACAACGACGTAGTAGTTGCCTTCGGCACACCCGAAAAGCAAATTCTGATTGAACCTGTTTTTGCGCAGTTCATTCAAGCAACGTCAGGAAAAGCTCTTTATGGCTTTGACGTATTATTAGCTAACCCTGATAGCATTGCCTCGACCGCTGGTGCAGTTTGGCTACCAGGCTGGTTAGACGCAATCAACAGTGGAACTAACTCCCTGTTCTTGACAATTGGACCTGGTGATTTTTTAGTACACCACGCTATCGCGCTTGGTCTGCATACCACTACCTTGATTTTAGTCAAAGGTGCTCTGGATGCTCGTGGCTCCAAATTGATGCCCGATAAAAAAGACTTCGGCTATGCCTTCCCTTGTGATGGACCTGGTCGTGGTGGTACTTGTGACATCTCAGCTTGGGATTCCTTCTACTTATCCATGTTCTGGATGCTGAATACCTTAGGTTGGGTGACCTTCTATTGGCACTGGAAACACCTGGGGATCTGGCAAGGTAACGTCGCTCAATTTAATGAGAACTCTACTTACCTCATGGGCTGGTTCCGCGATTACCTCTGGGCTAACTCTGCTCAGTTAATCAATGGCTACAACCCTTATGGAGTCAATAATCTGTCTGTTTGGGCTTGGATGTTCCTATTTGGACACCTGGTCTGGGCAACTGGTTTTATGTTCCTCATCTCTTGGCGTGGTTACTGGCAAGAACTGATTGAAACAATTGTTTGGGCACACGAACGTACTCCTTTAGCGAACCTAGTTCGTTGGAAAGACAAACCTGTCGCTCTCTCCATTGTTCAAGCTCGTGTAGTAGGTCTAGCTCACTTTACAGTGGGTTATATCTTCACTTACGCAGCCTTCTTGATTGCTTCTACAGCCGGCAAATTTGGTTGAGTTGTAACTAGTTTAAACTAGCAATGATCCCCTACTCTTAAGGTGGGGGATTGTTGTTTTATATATCCTACTACTATAAAGAAAATATCCATTTATACTGCTATAGGCTTATACCATAGGGATGATTTGGGGAGAATTGAATTAACTTATACTCTAAATATACAAATGTAACAAACTCTAAGGTGATGATTATGTCTGAAACAAATGGGGTGATGATGCAATACTATCATTGGTATACTCCAGATGACGGGAAGCTATGGGAGCAATTAGCCAAGTCGGCTAAAGATTTAGCTAAGGCTGGTGTTACTTCTGTTTGGTTACCACCCGCCTACAAAGGTACGGGAGGCGGTATGGATGTCGGTTATGGAGTGTATGATTTATTCGATTTAGGCGAGTTTGACCAAAAAGGATCTATAAGAACAAAATATGGAACGAAAGAAGAGTATTTAAAAGCAATTAAAGCAGCCCAAGCTGAAGGCATAAGGGTCTATGCTGATGCCGTTTTTAATCACAGAATGGGTGCAGATGAAACAGAAGAAGTAGAAGCTACACCGTTCGATCCTGAAAATCGTAACGCTCCTATAGGCGAATATCAGAAAATCCAAGCTTGGACGCATTTCACCTTTCCAGGTCGTGGGGATAAATACTCTAGTATGAAATGGCACTGGTGGCACTTTAATGCAATCGACCACAATGTCTACAACGAATCTGAAAATGCGATTTATCTACTCAAAGGAAAACAATTTGCCGATAATGTGGATTTAGAAAAGGGTAACTTTGACTATCTGATGGGCTGTGATCTAGATGTAAATCACCCTGAAGTCTCTGGGGAGTTAAAATACTGGGGTGAATGGTATGTAGATACGACTGGAGTTGATGGCTTTAGGTTTGATGCAGTCAAACACGTAAAGGCAGAGTTTTTCCGAGAATGGCTAGAACACGTGAGCCACTATGCCCAACGCGACTTATTTGCGGTTGGTGAGTATTGGTCTTATGACATTGAGGATCTACATAGCTTCATTGAAACAACAAATGGTAGAGTAACGCTATTTGATGCCCCGCTTCATTACAATTTCCACGTTGCTAGTCAGTCTGGCAAAGACTACGATCTGCGCCAAATTTTTGATAATACTCTTGTTCAACAACAACCCGCTCTCGCTGTTACGCTAGTTGACAACCATGATTCACAACCCTTACAATCGCTTGAATCAATCGTTGAGCCTTGGTTTAAACCCTTGGCCTACGCTCTTATCTTGTTGCGACGTGAGGGTTATCCCTGCATTTTCTATGCTGACTACTACGGTTCACATTATCAGGATAATGGCAATGACGGGGGTGAATATGAGATTTGGCTAGATAAGCATAAATGGATTTTGGATAGACTGTTATTCGCACGTCAAACCTATGCTTATGGCGACCAATATGATTATTTTGACCATGGCAATACCATAGGCTGGACAAGACTAGGAGATGATGAGCATCCTGGCGGAATGGCGGTTATAATGAGCAACGGGGATGATGGCAGCAAAAGGATGGAGGTTGGGCACCCCAATACAACCTATATTGACATCACTGAACACATTAGTGAGCCTACAACGACCGATGAAGAGGGTTGGGCTGAATTTCGCTGTAATGCTGGCTCGGTTTCTGTGTGGGTTCCCAGTCATAAATTTGGTTAATCTCTAACTAATGATCTTTTTACTATAGCAATCCTAGAACCTTTCACAACTGATATAGGATTGCTTTAGTTTGTGCGTATCTAGATAAAAATAACAGTCTATCTTTTTTTGTTCTGTACAGAGAAAGTCAGCAATAATAAAGCCTGTTCTAAGCGTTCGATCAAGGCTAGACTTGCTATATATCCTAGCAATTGATAGGATATAGATGATTTAACGCGACTACAAAAAGACATAATGAAAGTATTAAGTACGATAGAAAGTAATGTAGAGAATAAGAAAATTTTAAAAAAAGTTTTCTCAACCTTTTTATTATGGAGAGGGCTATTTTACTTATTAAATTTTATTACCCTAAGTTTTGGAATAATGAACCAAAGTGAAGGATTTTTTCATCTTTTTCCTGAAAATCATTGGCTTGATTCTTTTTTCAGATGGGACGCAGGATGGTATTTAAGTATTATTAATAATGGATATTCTTTTACTCCAGGACAACAATCAAATGTGGCTTTTTTCCCCCTCTATCCTCTCATAGTTAAAGCTGTTTCAATAATAACTAGCTTTCATCCTGCTGTTGCTGGTTTAGTGGTTTCTAATATCTGTTTAATACTAGCACTATTTTTTGCTTATAAAATTGCTTTAATTTATTTACCTGAAGAA
>CASBQB010000067.1 GCA_949127655.1 Chroococcales cyanobacterium PMM_0086
ATTGATCATATTTATCGCTATCCTCTCAGACAGTCAGCTTTAGATACTCTCAACCGACAGTTAAAAAGTGGTATAAATGACGAACAATTAGCCGAATTAGTCAAAACCCTACATTTAGAAGAGCGTCTTTGTCTTATTTCCCAAGAAGGACAACAAAGGGAACCCCAAATTATTTGTTCAATGGGATTATTTTAAAAATGCCTCTAGATCTTCAAATAGCACGTCAGTATCTACAAGATTTTAACTTTCACCATCTTTTTATCGAAGAACTTGGGTGGTCACATCCTCCAACTAATAAATCAGTCTGTTTTGAACTAAAAGAACATACTTTTTATCGTAATAGTATAGCACAGCTTGGTGGTGTAGTTGTCTTAGAAATTACAGCAGAAGATGGTCATATTCCAGATGCCCTCTTACGAGAAGAAATTCAGCAGGAAATCTCTAAGTTACATTTAGAAAATCTACTCATTTTCTTAGATGAAAAACGCAGTCAAAGTCTTTGGTATTGGGTTAAACGTGAGGGAAATAAGTCATATAAACGGGATCATCTCTATATTAAGGGACAACCTGGCGATCTTTTATTGAGTAAATTAGGTAGACTTATTGTTGAGATTACTGAATTTGAGAGTGATTCAGTATCGGTATTAAGTGCCGCTAGAAAGCTAAAAGAAGCCTTTGATGTTACTCAGGTTACTAAGAAATTTTATACAGAATTTCAGAATTTACACTCTGATTTCCTTAACTTTATTGAAGGTATCAATAATGAGAGTGATCGCCGTTGGTATGCTTCTGTCATCCTTAATCGTCTCATGTTTGTCTATTTCCTACAGCGTAAATACTTTTTAGATGATGGAGATGAACTGTATCTACAACATAAACTAGAAGCAAGTAAACAGCAGGGAGATAACGGGTTTTATAAGTTTTTATGTGAGTTATTCTTTGAAGGCTTTGGTAAACCTGAATATTACAGGAATAGCCATATACAAAAACATATCGGTAAGATTTGCTATCTGAATGGAGGCTTATTTTTAAAACATCATATTGAAGAGCAATATAATCATATTTTAATCACTAATCAAGCTTTTGAAGATGTTTTAGCGCTCTTCTCTAAATATTCTTGGAATCTAGATGACACTCCTGGTGGAAATGACAATGAAATTAACCCTAGTGTGTTGGGTTATATTTTTGAAAAGTATATTAACCAGAAGGAATTTGGAGCCTATTACACTCGTCCTGAAATTACAGAATATTTATGTGATAGAACCATCAATAAACTGATTATGACTAGTCTAGGAAAGGAGAATGAATCTCTCAGTGATTTATTACTTAGTCTAGATAGTGAGCAATGTTCTCTAATGTTAAATGAGATTTTACCTCAACTAACTTTACTCGATCCAGCTTGTGGTTCAGGAGCTTTTTTAGTAGCAGCTATGAAAACTCTAATTGCTATCTATTCTAGTGTAGTGGGACAGGCACAAAAATTTAGAGATCATCCTAAAATTGCTAAGTATTTAGAAGAAGCAAATCGACATCCATCACTAGACTATTATATCAAAAAGCGCATTATCACTGATAATCTCTATGGTGTAGATATCATGGAAGAGGCTACAGAAATAGCTAAATTACGTCTATTTTTAGCCCTGGTTGCTTCTGCTAAAAAGGTGTCTGAATTGGAACCTTTGCCCAATATTGATTTTAATATTATGGTAGGTAATTCCCTGATAGGCTTGATTAGAGTAGATACTGATAGTTTTAATCACCTATTAGGAGAAAATCAACAATTAGATCTTTTACAGAGTCAAGCAGCTAATGATTATCAGGCTATCTTAGAAGAGAAAAATCGCAGTATTACCCTCTATAAAGAACACGCTTTTAAATTAGGTCAAGTAGAAGGAACAGCACAAGAAGATCGCCTCCAGATGCTACGTGATCATATTACTAAAGTCAACCTAGAATCTATCAGTAAGTTAAATCAGTTATTGTTAGATGAATTTTCGAGAAAACTAGGCATAAAATATGAAGAAGCACAGCCAACAGGTAAGGCTAAAAAACGAGTATTAAACCTCAATGATATCAACAATCTTAAACCCTTCCATTGGGGTTATCATTTTAACCAGATATTAGCAAGAGGTGGTTTTGATGCTATTATTACTAATCCACCTTGGGAAACATTTCAACCCAATGCTAAGGAGTTTTTTGCTCAATATAATGAGCTTGTGCAAAAAAATAAAATGACAATCAAAGAGTTTGAGAAAGAGCAAAAAGAACTCTTAAAAGACTCAGAAATAGGTGCTGCATGGTGCGAATATCAAAGTAAGTTTAACCACCAACGTCTATACTTTAGATTGGCAGATCAATATGAAAATCAAGTACCAATTATTGATGGAAGAAGACATGGTAAAGATGTCAACCTTTATAAACTTTTTGTTGAAGAATGCTTTAATCTTTTGCGTCCTAATGGTCAATGTGGAATAGTTATACCTAGTGGGATTTATACTGATTTAGGAGCCAAAAAACTAAGAGAAATGCTCTTTACTAAAACAGAAATTACTGGCTTATTTTGCTTTGAAAATCGTCAAACTATCTTTGAAGGTGTACATCGTAGCTTTAAATTTGTTGTTTTGACCTTTGAGAAAGGAAGTAAAACTATGTCTTTTCCTGCTCGTTTTATGCGTCACAATGTTGCAGAACTGTTAGACTTCCCGACAGATGATGATATATGGTTAGATATTGATCTGATCAAAAAAATATCACCTGATTCACTTTCAATCACCGAGTTCAAAGGGGAAATAGATGTTAAAATTACTCAAAAAATGCTGCAATTTCCCTTACTTGGTGAAAAAATAGAAGGTAAATGGAATCTTGAACTTCATCGAGAATTTAACATGACTGATGATAGTTATCTTTTCAAAACTGGGCCAGGTCAAGGAAGATTACCTCTTTATGAAGGTAAGATGATTCATCAATTTACCCATCAATTTGCAGAACCACGCTATTGGGTAGATGAACCTGAAGGAAGGGCAGCAATATTAGGTAAAAGAGCAACTGATAGAGGTCAAAAATTAGATTATCAGGGTTATCGTTTTGCTTATCGAGCCATAGCGTCAAGTACAAACGAAAGAACATTGATTACTACGATAATTCCGCCCAACTCATTTGCTGGAAATTCACTCAATCTATCACCACTATTTAAGAATAACAAACTATTATTAGTGATTTGTGCATTATTGAATAGCTTCAATATAGATTTTGCTTTGCGACAACAAGTATCAGCTAACATCAATATGTTTTATATCTATCAACTTCCCGTTCCACGACTACAAGAG
>CASBQB010000068.1 GCA_949127655.1 Chroococcales cyanobacterium PMM_0086
GATTCAATCATTTCCGAGCTTTTAGACCAGACGGATCGGTTATCGGCGATAGCTCAATTTATTGGTTACCAGAAACGGGTGCCCATGAAGTTTATGGAGCTATTCGTGATCGTTGGGCGAAACGGGGATGGGAAACAAGCAATGTCGGCTATCCGATTAATGCTGAGCGAGATCGCAACGATGGATCTGGACGTGAACAGCAGTTTCAGCATGGTCGCATCGTTTGGTCTGCAGCCACTGGTGCATTGTTCGATCCACTCGTATTTTCATCTTCCATTGTTACAGGTGGTTTCGCAGCTCTTGGGGGTTGGGTGACAGTAACAGTAAATCTAGATGGTTCTGTCCGATGGCAGGGACACGCACACGATAGCGGTGCTGATGGATATGACTTCGGGATTAGTGCTTTAGTGCGAACTACTTCCGGTCATGCTATTGCCTTTGCACATTCTGGACATGTTGGAGGAACTTTTACATCCGGCTCCCGTGACCATGACTGGGACGAGACGCATCCCCCTATACCAATTGTTGCAAGTTTCTTGTCTGACTATAACGATGGAAACCTTGAGACTCACCTTGAGTACAGTAGCGATATCGGTTCAGCCTTTGAGAGCATTGTTGGCTGGCTTATAAAGTTTGGGATTGGATCAGTTCTCACTTCTGTTGGTGTCGTCGTCTTTGTGGGAGTTGAAATTGGATCTCTAATCTCTACTGGATCTCTTGTACCTGGTGCAAGAATTGTAGAAGGTGTGCTTTGGATGGCTGGTCCTGGAAATACATTACTGGCCATTGTTGCTGAAGGTATAGCAAGCCTTGGGAGTCGCACCCGTGAACTGACTCCTGAAGAGTATGATTGGGCGAACAACGAGGTTTTTCTCGGATCTCTTCCTCCACGAGAGCGTCTCGTACTGACCGATACAATCGGAGGTGGGAATCGTGCATTTACCTTCCCCCGATACGATGGAAAAATCACCCTAAATATGGGAGATGCCGCATTTAACGATCCACGCAACTACCCAAGCGGGAATTACGGGCAGATATTCATCCATGAACTTGTTCACTCTTGCCAGATTCAGCACACTAGCATCGACATCACACTCCTTGCCGACGCATTCGCAAGCAAAGTGTGTGAAGCTACAGGTGGCAATCCATACACCTATGGTGCTGCCGGCCCTGCTTACTCTGATTTCAACCTTGAACAGCAGGCACAAATTGTCAGTGACTGGTTCGCAGGCTCAGTTCCAAGCGGCAGTAATCAAACAGGTATTCCAAAAGATATAAACAGCCCCTACTTCCGTTATATCAATGAGAATCTTCGCACTGGGAATCTCTGATAAGAGCTAGATGCTTAGAACAAAGGAAAAATATGAGGCATTGAATTAGAGGATAAACATGTTAACTAAAGAAACCTTTAATAGTCGCGGAAAAACTATTCAATTTGAACTATTCAATCCGTCAGGAACACCTAATGGAGGAGTGATTGTAATTACCTATGGAACTGATGGAATGCTCGCTCCTTGGGGAAGTATAATTAGAGCTTATGCTGAGTCCCTCTCTCAGAAAGGGTTTATTGCCATTATTCCTGATTACTTTGCTAGTACAAGCACTATGCCAAGAAGTGATGCACTCAATAAGATTTCTATTGACCGCAATACTTGGCAGGCTACTCTAGCAGATGCTATAACTCATGCTAAAACCCTTCCAAACGTTCAAGCATCAAGAGTTGGACTTTTAGGTTTTTCTTTGGGAGGTCATCTCTGTTTACGACTTCGGGAAACAGCTAAAGTTTTAGTAGAATTTTTCGCCCCAGAGTTCCCTGGATTAGATAGCTTGGGATCGACTACTAAGCTGACACTTCAGGCTCAAATTCATCATGGTTTAGCAGATCAAATAGTACCTTTCTATCCTAACGCTGACAACATTAAAAATCTCCTACAAAACGAGGGAGCTACTGTGGATCGGTTTTCCTATACTGGCGCTGTTCATGGCTTTATTGGAAATGACACAGACAACATAAATGCGAGCAAGACGTCGATGAATCGTACACTCTCCTTTTTTGAAAAATATCTTTGACACTTAAGATATTACTAGAATTATCAATCTACTACATTAGCCGTTCTTTCACTTGAAACACATATGAGGTAAAGATGTCAAACGAAGATACTGTGAGAAGGTTTTTTTCCTGTTACAAAACTCATGATTTTGAGGGAATGCAAAGTTGCTTAGATGAAAATGTCAAATTTTCTGACTTTGCCTTTGATATTCAGGGTAAAGAAGTCAGAGCAATGTGACATTGGTTCTGTGTCAGCTTTCCACCCAGAGAGAAGCCAATTGATGTCCCTGAATTTGAAATTGTTCAATCTGACAGTAATCTCGTTTTAGCAAAATATAGAGTCAGGGTAATCGCATATCGAGTGAGTTCTTAATTTCTGAGGATTTGGTCTAAAATTTGAGAAATGATTTAGGTATTGACCTGAATTCTCGTAAGCGTCAATTGTCGGTTTTTCTAGCGATTAAGTGGAAGTTAAATCTAGAATTGACCTGCTCTACACACATTCCCTACGGGAATGACGAGATACTACGGCGAGCGTCCTAAAATTTATAAAACTATTTATTAATTATGAGCCTAGCTGTGACCAGAGAGCTTAGTCTACGGAACTTGCGGCTAAGATTTTTACCATGAAATCATTGTTCAGTCCTGCTGTATAACGTTTCATATTCAGACTCATTTTCGAGGGTTCTCGCTTTAACAAGTTTAGACTTAAACGGCGTAACAGCCCGAAATTTTCCGCTCCATATCCCAGACGAATCTGACTGGCATCTACCCTTCGGGCGACTTCGTCCACGTTAAAAGTAACATCTAGCACCCAATGTAAACTATTTTCAATACTCCAATGGGAACGAATTACCTGAGCGTGTTTTTCAGCATTGTCTGATAAACTGCTGATAAAAAAGCGGTCTTCCGTGGTGGTTTTATTCCATAACTGACGAGTACTACGAATCATTACTACGGTGGTTAACCCAGACCAGAGATTTTGTCTATGCAGTGGGGGTAATTGAGAGACTGGTACTGTCCAAATTTGACGAGTCTCGATACGATGATGCCCAGACTCCACCTTTTCACAGTAGCTGTATTCAATTGAAGTAGACCAATTTTGGGCTACTATTTGCTCAAACCAGCCTTTTACTTGTTGGGAGAGATGTGCCTGATTTCCTTTAAGAGCCAAGATGTAATCTCCTCCCCCTTCAATAATTTGTTTGGCAATTTCAGTCTGGGTTCCCATGGCATCCAAGGTGACTATCGCTCCTTTAAGATTGAGCAATTTCAACAAAAGCGGTACGGCAGTAATTTCATTGGATTTACTGTTTACTTTTTCTTGAGCTAAGACTAAGCAATGTTCACTACAATAAGCACTTACAGTGTGCAAGGCTTTCAGTTTTTCTTCCCTATCATAAGAACCTTTGGCTGTTTTTCCGTCTATATGGATTAGCTCTATGTTTAGTTTCTCTGTGATTTCTCCTATCCAAGCTAGAAACCCTGACTTTAATTGTTCTGGCTCTAGTATTCCCAACACTCGTCCAAATGTATCGTGGGATGGTATCCCATAGGGCAACTCTAAAAATGTTTCTAACCAAGATTGCTTCGCCATACCGTAGGCTTCTATGGACTTAAATCCATCAGCCCCTGCTAAGACCGCCAAAATAGCTATAGCAATTATGGACACCAAACTGTGATTGCGTCCCCTATCTGCTCTGGGGTCTTCTAGATGTTGAAAATGTTTCAAGACGCTTTTTCTTAAGACCTTTGTTTCTCGTTCTTGCTTGGGGTTTAAAATTAGCGGACCAAAACCTTTTGCCATGCTCAACTGCTAAGATACATAACTTTTTCCTTATCCACTCAAAATAACCTATAGCTGTTCCGTCTTTTACAACCAATATTTAGTCACTTTTGTCTGTCATAGCTTATACAAAACAACATGCGATTACCCTGTTGCGAATACGACTATCATCTTCTCTACGAGAAGCCGCGCGAGCCGCGCGTCTACAGAAAAGATAACGTCTAATGTCCAATGTAAACTATTCTCACCCTGAACCAGTGGCTACGTATAGCTTTAGAAATTTTCTCGGCATTATTTTCTAAACTACTTATATAAAAACGCACTGCTATTGTTGTTTTATTCCATAAACGTCGTTCACTTATTATCATCGTAA
>CASBQB010000069.1 GCA_949127655.1 Chroococcales cyanobacterium PMM_0086
AATTTTTCAACAATAATGGAACAGAAATTGAGCCTGGAAAGCCTTTAATCATCAAAGCAGAACGCCGTCCCGATAATCTACCCTATCAAGTTAATCTTTTTGTCAATGGGATACAAAGTCTAGGTAAAACTTATACTGCTTCAGTGGTTGGATGTAGGTAGACAAAGAGAGATTTTCAGCTCAAACTAAAAAACTCTTTTCCTCTACTTCTAGGGCTTCAAGTCGTTGCCAGACTAGCCTTAGGTAGATCAGATGATGATAAGCGCTCGCTCCTAGCGATTTCCTGTATTGCTCGCAATTTTGATTTTGGGAGCAGTTCTAGGTGTTCCCTACTCAATGTGGAATAAGCGCAAATTAGCCGCCTTACCCAACGAAACCTAACCGATTATGAGTCAGCCACCCGTCAACTCAGAAACGCCTAAACAGCTTTCTACTAATGATTTAGCGGCAGATCGTACCGAACTTGCTAAATATCGCAGTAGGGCGGCAGCAGATCGCACTTTAATGGCTTGGATACGCACCTCTCTATCGTTGATTGGTTTTGGCTTTGGTATCCCCACTATCGTCAGAGCGATTGAAAATACTCATCTTAATCTCAGTCATCACCTAGACCCAATAAGATTCTCCGTCATTGTTGGACTGTCTTTTATTGGCACGGGAATGTTGGGGATGGCTTTAGGGTTAATCGAACACCATCGCTTACTTAAAAAAATTCAAAGCAATCGCTATACCTACGAAACCTCTCAGAGTGTGCAGATTATCGGAGTAGCTTTGCTAGTGATTGGGTTGCTCAGTTTTGTAGGTGTGGTAATTAAGTCCTTGAATTCTTGAACATCTTAATTTGTAAATGGAGAACTGAAAATGACAACTAAAAAACCGAACATTGTGATCATTTGGGGTGATGACATCGGTACGGCCAACCTCAGCATTTTCACTAAGGGAATGATGGGCTACCGAACGCCTAACATCGATCGCATTGCTGAAGAAGGAATGCTCTTTACTGACTACTATGGGGAGCAGAGTTGCACCGCAGGAAGATCGGCTTTCATGACAGGGCAATCCGTCTTTCGGACTGGCTTGAGTAAAGTGGGAATGCCAGGAGCAGATGCCGGACTACAGGCAGAAGATCCCACTATCGCCGAACTCTTGAAACCCTTAGGCTATGCCACAGGTCAATTTGGCAAAAATCACTTCGGAGATAAAGATAAGTTTCTGCCAACCCAACACGGATTTGATGAGTTTTTTGGCTTCTTGTATCACTTGAACGCTTGTGAAGAGCCAGAATTGCGGGATTATCCCCCCGAAAAAGATTTCCCCAATTTCAAGGAACACTTTGCTCCTCGTGGTGTACTACATACATATGCTGATGGTCGCATTGAAGACACCGGACCACTAACCAAAAAGCGGATGGAAACGATCGATGATGAAATCTTGGAAGTGGCATCAGAATGGCTAGACCGCAAAACTGCAGAAGACAATCCCTTTTTCCTCTGGTTCAATACCTCCCATATGCACTTCCGCACCCATCCCAAACCTGAGAGTTTAGGACAGTCAGGACGTTGGCAATCAGAGTACCATGATGTCATGATCGACCATGATAAAATTGTCGGTGCTGTACTCCAGAAACTCGATGACCTGGGCATTGCTGACAACACCATTGTTATTTATGGCACTGACAATGGACCTCACATGAACTCCTGGCCCGATGCTGGGATGACTCCTTTCCGCAATGAAAAGGATTCTAACTGGGAGGGAGCATTCCGTGTTCCCTGCTTCATTCGCTGGCCTGGGGTGATTAAACCGAACACTGTATCTAATGAAATTGTCAGTAATCTTGACTGGTTGCCGACTCTATTGGCAGCAGCCGGGGAACCAGACATCAAAGAAAAACTGCTCAAGGGACATCAAGCAGGGGAAAAGACTTTTAAAGTTCACCTAGATGGTTACAATCTTTTACCGTACTTCAAAGGTGAAGTGGCTAAAAGTCCTCGGGTGGAGTATTTTTACTTCTCTGATGACGGTGACCTCATGGCAATGCGCTACGACAACTGGAAGTTTATCTTCATGGAACAACGAGTAGCTGGAACGCTTCGCATCTGGCAAGAACCATTAGTTACCTTGCGCTTTCCCAAATTGTTTAACCTACGCACTGACCCCTACGAAAGGGCTGATATCACTTCCAATACTTACTGGGATTGGATACTCGACCACATCTATCTGTTTCTACCTACACAGAAAATCGTGGGAGATTTCTTGAAGACATTTGTCGAATTTCCACCGCGTCAAAAAGCTGCTAGTTTCACGATTGACCAAGTGTTGGAGAAACTGCAAAGCGGTGCAGGAAGTCGTTAACGGTTGCTCAGTTCTGGATTGACTTGAGGAAAAGGCAACTATCACCAACGGTAGAAACCTTTTCCTGTGACTTACCCAACGCTAATTGAGTACAATATAGCGCGGGCTTCTAATGCTTTTTAAAGCGGTTAGAACTTCTTTTGAGGTACTATCAGTAATAGAGTTACTTATTACAACCTTCCCTC
>CASBQB010000070.1 GCA_949127655.1 Chroococcales cyanobacterium PMM_0086
CTCCGACAACAGTTCCATTAGTTAGGGTTCTCTCTCCCCATTGACGAATCCTCTCAGGAGAGGCTAAACCTATTTTCAGGTAGTCAAATCGTTGTTCTGTTTGTTGGTTACTCATGCTTGTTGTTGGGAGCTATAGATATTGCAGGCTGCTTGATGGTGTTACAATAGTTAAACTAGTGATAACTATTCTAGTCTACTTAATTCTTTAAATCAGGATTCCTAGTCTAACACATTATCTAGACTCTAGGACAATGATCTGTATTGCTCTATCAATTTTAAAACCAGACCTATTAGACTGCCTACTAATATACTCAAACTAACTGGGTAATAAATCAAACACTCTAAAGATGATTGTTACAACTCCTATACCCAAAGTGAGAATACCGATTCCCAAAGTGACAATTAGACCTATTACCCATTTATATAAGCCAGAGATATCCTTTCTAGTTTCTTTTAGTTCAGACTGAACTTCCTTAAAATTTTCTTTGGTTTCAGTTTTAAATGCACTTAAATCAGACTGAACTTCCTTTTTAAATGCACTTAAATAAGCTTTGACTTCCTTGAAATTTTCTTTGGTTTCAGCTTTAAATGCACTTAAATCAGACTGAACTTCCTTAAAATTTTCTTTGGTTTCAGTTTTAAATGCACTTAAATCAGACTGAACTTCCTTTTTAAATGCACTTAAATCAGCTTTGACTTCCTTGAAATTTTCTTTGGTTTCAGTTTTAAATGCACTTAAATCAGCTTTGACTTCATCTTGTCCTTTTTGAAGATTCTCAATTTTTACATCTAGGGTTTTCACCTCACCTTCCACTCTGGCTTGATTAACTTGGATACTAGTTAGTGAGGTATTAACGTCATCAAACTTTTGGCTAGTAGTTTCAATGAACTTAGCTAATTTTCGGTTACTCTCTGTCTCCACTGTCATTTTTTGTTCCTCTAAGTTATCTAACCTGCCATAAGAAGAGGCACTATAAGCTACTCCACCAGAGGCAAGTCCTATAAGGCACACCATTTAGACTCTAGAATAATGGTCTATATTGCTCTATCAATTTTAAAACCAAACCAACTAGACTGCCTCCTAATAGACTCAAACTAGCTAAGGTACTCAGTCCAAAGCCTAAAGCCCTTTTAGAGGCTTCTTTGTAGTATCCCCAAGCAAAGAGAATTCTAGCAATTATCCACACTCCCCCTAATATTGCGCCCCAAAGTGGGCTGACATAATAGGAAAAAAGCCATAACAGGGGGAGAAAAAAGACTATCTGTTCTAAGGTATTTTGTTGTACTCTAACTACTCTTTCAAAGTTAGGATCTCCGGTCATTGCTGGAGGTTGTATTTTGTATTTAAACCTAGCGCGCCCTACATTTGCCGTAATTACCAGGTACATTAACAATGCTAAAACAGTTACTAGACTTGGATAGAGAAACATAAGTTATTTTTAAAATTAACTCTTTGATTATACCTCAGAGCCTTCCTACTCTAGAGACAATTAATACACTTGCAATCTATGATAATAACCGCCAGAATGCTTAGGGTGAGGTGAGTAATTCTTTGGCTGACTTGCTTGGTTAAGCTTTGGGGAATAAATCAAAGACTCTAAAGATGATTGTTACAATTCCTATACCCAAAGTTAGAATACCAATACCCAAAGTGACAATTAGACCTATTACCCATTTATATAAGCCAGAGATATCCTTTCTTGTTTCTTTTAGTTCAGACTGAACTTCCTTAAAATTTTCTTTGGTTTCAGTTTTAAATGCACTTAAATTAGCTTTGACTTCATCTTGTCCTTTTTGAAGATTCTCAATTTTTACATCTAGGGTTTTCACCTCACCCTCCACTCTAGCTTGATTAACTTGGATACTAGTTAGTGAGGTATTAACGTCATCAAACTTTTGGCTAGTAGTTTCAATGAACTTATCTAATTTTCGGTTACTCTCTGTCTCGACTGTCATTTTTTGTTCCTCCAAGTTATCTAACCTGCCGTAAGAAGAGGCACTGTAAGCTGGCATTTTTGCTACAATAATGCAATGAATTCATTAACGGTCAATCCTGCTTGTCTAATAAGTGCTCGTAATGTACCCCGATCTAACTCTTTGTGATTAGGAACTGATAAGCCAGTCTTGGGAAGTTGTCTAACTAGAATAATCTGACTCCCTTTTTGAGAATTTATCTCAAAATCAGTTTTAATAAGTGCTTTAACACACTGTTTTCCAGAAATCATAGGTAATCCTTCCCTGCTTTTTAAATGTGTATTACTTCATAGAAATCTTCAGGGATCAGTTCTCCATCTTTTATAAGTGACTCAAGATAAATCTCTATGGCCTCTTGCACATTTTCAAGAGCTTTGTCACGGCTTTCACCTTGGCTAATACAACCTGGTAAGCTTGGCACTTCGGCTACCCAGTAGCCATCTTCACCGGGATATAAAAGTACAGTTCGCTTGATTTGCTTTTGTGCATTCATAGTTTTTATTTATAGTGGATATTGAACAGGTACACCAACAGGGCGAGGATATTGACAAGGAGTATTATTTATCTTTTTTAAGTAAATACAGTTACGTACTCCTTGAGAAATTGGGGTAATTAATGAAGTAATAGATTCTATTTTACCCCCTAATTGCTGACTGATTTCTGAAAGTTTATCAGTTTCCTCTTCACTCCATTGTCCTTTATAAAGAATTGCTTTCCCTCCTTTTCTTAGCAAGGGTAATGTATATTCAGCACAGACAGAGGCTTCGGCTACAGCCCTAATCAACACTAAGTCATACTGTTCTCGGTGCAGTAAGTGTTGTCCTAGATTTTCTACTCTTTCAGTCAAAGGCTCTATATTTTGTAACAGCATTTTTTCTTTAATTTCAGTTAAAAATGTTACTTTTTTATTTGTTGAATCTAATAGAGTAACTTGCCATTTAGGATGGACTATAGCTATAGGAATACCTGGAAATCCTGCACCTGTTCCAATGTCAATAACCTTAAGTTTATCTTCTTTTAGAGGAGATATATTGAGATTAATTACCCCTGATAAAGAATCCCAAAGATGCTTTTCCCAGAATTCTAGAGGATGTGTCAATCTGGTTAAATTAAGTTGTTGATTTTTTTC
>CASBQB010000071.1 GCA_949127655.1 Chroococcales cyanobacterium PMM_0086
ATTAGACTCTTTAGTTCTTGCAGAAACTGCATAGCGAAAATTAAGGGCTGAAACTTAGACTGGATAAGGCTTTCCAGCAACTGTGGCAGTAAATTTCGCGAATCGTTGCTTAACCCCTAATAGTTCTTTTATTGCCTGAGAATAGATATTTGCCATCACCCAACTTATCAAGGACATTGAACTCATTTAACTTAAGGAAAAAAGCTTTGGCTTTGGTAAAAACCCTTTCACTGAGGGTATCTAGTTCTTGCTTTCTAAGTTTCTCAGCTTCCAGTTCTGCTCTCTGTCTTTCCAGTTCAGCAATACGTTCAGATTCTTTAGCAGCAGCTTCTTGAGCCTTCTTAAGTCTTTCTAATTCTGCTCTCTGTCTTTCCTGTTGTAGTTTCTCGTCAGCTTCTTTCTGGAGTCTTTCTATAGCAGCTTTTTCTTGTTCTTCTTTAGCAATACGTTCTTCTTCCTGTCTTCGATATGCTCTGGCAGCTTCCTGTCTTAGAGCATTACCCTTTTCAATTTCCCGATTAATATCACCGAGATAAGTAGGTATTCCCTGTCTTTCTAGGGCTGTAGCAGCACTGCCAAGATGAATGGTTCCTTTTCTTCCTTCTAGTTTTTCCGCATATTCCATATCACCACGGACTAGTGCGAGTTCTCGTTGTTCTTCTAAAGTTCTATAGCCTTCTCTCCAGCGATAAGCCTCAACCTCATAACCAGACAACATCAACTGTTCTGCTCCTAATTCCGCCCATCTATCCCTTATGTGGAGTAAAAACTTTTTCTTAATAATACTTCTGTCTTTATGACTAGCAAATCCATCTGCTTCTAATGGGCGATCATGGAACAAGATATGGGCGTGGTAATTCCGCTCATCCCCTTTGGAACTAGGAGCATGGATAGCAGAGGTTGATATAAGATTCTTCTTGGTAAATTCTTCACTGACAAAAGCTTTTAGAATTAGCTCTCTCTGTTGGGTATTTAATTCATGGGGAAAAGCCACGATATATTCTCTGGCCACTACAGAGTTCGACCTGACTTCTTTTTGTTCAACAGCGTTCCATGTTTGTTCGATGTCATGCGCCCATTCGGGAGAATCCTTTGGTGGTGCGTGGAAGATAAAATCTATACCCTGTTTGCGAGTATAGTCCTGAGTCTTCTCATTGCGTTCATCTTCCAGCTTCATACCAGTGCGATAAGCAACAGCAGCAACTGCATTTTGCCCTCGGCTTCTCGTCATTGTTTTAGTCGTACAATAGTAGGCTATGGCTGGCATTTTCGGTCTATTTAAAATCTTTAGTATTACTTGTGAAATCTTCTGCTGAATGGCAGACACACTCTATGTTGGAGGAAGAAAAGTATTTTGTGTAAGTGCGCTATTCCTGTTTATACTTCAATTATAGGGTAAGGAAAGTCGCTCTTTGAGAAAGAATGATAGACTTGGGGCTTGGAAAGTACTGGTTAAGGAGCAGTGGTATGAAGGGGGATTCTCATGCTTGGGAAGGCGCTCATAAAACTAGCTATTATTGGTGGCAAGCTATGCCATCTGAAGCAGGTGGATTGGTAGAAGCCGACTTGAACAGGTAGAAGCCAGAACGTTCCATTTTGTTAATCAGACTAATTTTGTATTATATAGATGACGGGAAAAAATGCTCCCTAATCCACTCAGCTAATTCTTCTTCTGAGAGCTGACCAGCAGCGAGAGCGAGCCAAATCTGATATTTTTCCTCATTAGACGCTTGAATATCATAGCCATTGAGCTTAAGGAAAGTTCGCATCACCACATAAGCCGTTCTTTTATTCCCATCCACAAAAGGATGATTCTTTCCAAGACCATAAGCGTAAGATGCTGCCAAAGAAGCCATGTCAGGAGGCGACTCAGAATAAGCTAGAAGATTTTTAGGTCGGTGGAGTGCGCTTTGAAGTAAACCTACATCTCGAATTCCTTCCAATCCTCCATGCTCCGCTAACTGACGACGATGAATGGCGAGGACAACATCATCTCGAATCCAAATAAGCTCCTTCACGCCCCTAATTCGCTAGTAGTCTCAAAACATTGCGGTCTTCGCGCATCACGTATTCGGCGACTTCCATCTGTTGGACAAATTCGGGGTCGTAGGGTGTAAGCTCAAAGCCATTCGGCGTTTCCAGAACATAGAGAGTATCGCCTTTACTGATACGAAGCTTTTCCATTAACTCTTTCGGGAAAATAACCCCCGCAGAGTTCCCTACTGTAGTCACTTTTAACTTGATCATCGTTTTGCTCGATTCAGTGGTTATAACAAATAATATAACATTAATACAATATGTTGCTACTTGTAAATAAATAACAACATATTGTATGATAAGAGAATGGATTACGAAACGCATATTATCTCAACAGCAGAGAAGCTTGGAGTCATTAGACCTCGTGATGTCAATGCACCTAGAACTGTGCTGAGTGAACTGGTGAGAAAAGGAGTAATTGAACGCACAGGTTGGGGACTGTATCGACGAACACAGAGCGAACCTTCTGAGCATCATTCTTTAGTCGAGATTTCTGCTTCAGTTCCTCATGCAATAGTATCTCTCCTCTCAGCGCTTCAGTTTCATGGAATAGGAACTCAAAGTCCTTATCAAGTGTGGATTACCATTGATGTGAGGGCACGAAAACCTCGTCTAAAATATCCACCAATTCGGGTCATGCGAGCATCGGGTATAGCCCTGAACGCAGGTATTGATTCCCATCAAATTGAAGGTCGTCAGGTTGCAATCTACTCAATTGAGAAGACTATTGCTGACTGTTTCAAGTATCGTAATAAGATTGGTCTCGATGTAGCACTTGAAGCACTCAAAGAAGCTTGGTTTTGTAAGCGACTAAATATGGATACTCTCTGGGAATACTCAAAAATCTGTCGAGTGACTAACGTTATTCGCCCCTATGTTGAGGCAATTCAAATATGAGACAAGCTCCGAATGTAGCAGCATCAGTTCATGCCAGATTACTGAACCTTGCTCAGAAGAAAGGGATTCAGTTTAACTTGATTTTGCTGCGCTATGGAGTCGAGCGACTTCTCTATAGGTTTTCATGCTCTAAACACGCGAATCGGTTCGTACTTAAAGGTGCAACCCTTTTTGCTTTGTGGAGTGAGATGCCTCATCGAAGTACGAAAGACCTTGATCTTCTGGGTTTTGGCGACTCCTCACTTACTGCCTTGAATGGAACATTTAGAGAAATCTGTCGGCTTGAAGTTGAAAATGATGGACTTAGATTTGATGAGACATCGGTTAAATCTCAAGAAATCAAGTCTCTCGATGAATATGTCGGTGCTAGGGTTACTCTTATGGCATATCTTGGCTCTGCTAAACTCCCTTTACAGATTGATATTGGGATTGGTGATGCTTTAGTCCCACCAGCCGAGGAAGTCATCTATCCTACTCTTCTTGACCAACCTGCACCACGCCTTAAGGCCTACTGTAGGGAAACAGTTATAGCCGAAAAATTTCATGCAATGGTTGTTCACGGAATGCAAAATACACGGATGAAGGATTATTTTGATATCTATTATCTCTCACAGAATTTTAGCTTTGTTCGTGAGCGACTTGTGGTAGCTATAGAGGCTACTTTTAGCCGTCGAGGCACTTCAGTATCGACTTCTTTGCCGCTTGGACTTACTACAACTTTTGCCAATGATTCTCTCAAAATAGCTCAATGGAACGCCTTCATTAAAAGAATGGTTAATGAATCAACAGAACTCTCTCTACCTGAAGTAGTGTTGACGATAGCTGGATTCATTGCGCCAATCTTAGACCCCAATTCTAGTGTTACAACTTGGGATGCCACAGGTCCGTGGAGATAGCAGTGAAACACAGTCTATCGTCAACACCCTAAGTCCACAACATTAATGTCACCAAATAAGTTAGGTTTTCTTTTTCGATAAGATAAACTAAAAATAACCACTAACTACTCCTTGAAATTACCACCCTTGTGTCAACTTTTACCCGCATTATCACCCTATTTAACCAAGCTGGGGGAGTTGCTAAATCTACTTTAACCATGAATCTTGGCTATCATCTTAGCCAAAAGCAACATCGGGTCTTACTTGTAGACATGGACCCCCAGGCATCTCTAACAAAATTCATGGGATTAATCCCCAAAGAATTAGAGAAAACCATTACATCGGCGATTATTGAAGAAATGCCATTACCCATTGAACCAAACATACACGGTATGGATCTCGCCCCTTCTAATCGGGTTCTGAGCAGCACAGAAATGCTATTAGTTAACACCCCAATGCGGGATTTTCGGCTCAAAGAAGCTTTAGAACCAGTGCTAGAAAACTATGATTTTATCTTGATAGATTGTCCTCCTAGTTTAGGCTTGTTATCTTATATCAGCCTAGTAGCAGCTACCCACGTCCTTGTCCCTATTGAAACTCACCTAAAAGCTTTTGAAGGAACCGACGAATTATTACAAACCCTAAACACTGTTAAAAAAGCCAATAAACTACTCCAAATCGCTGGTTTCGTTCCCACCCGTTATGACACTCGCAATGCGGCTGATAATCGGGCTTTAGGAGCGATTCGTGAACAACTTGCTTCATGGGGCAAAGTTTTCCCCCCCGTACCTCGTTCTACTGCCTTTGTGGATGCCACAGAGGACAGAGCGCCCTTAGCTGTATCTTACCCAAAACATCCTGCTCTTAAAATTCTTGAAGAAATTACTCAATCATTGGAAACTTTATGACTACACGCAAACAAAACCGAAGCTTCACTGGCAAAATTACCACACCAGAAACACCTTGGTTAGCAACCGAGGAAACTAAACCAACTTCAGTTAAAGAATCTACCATTAAAATAGAACAAATTAAGCTTCCCTCAAACCAACCAAGACGTTACTTTGAAGAGACAGCTTTAAGCGATTTAGCAGCCTCAATCAAGCAGCATGGTATTCTTCAACCTTTGTTAGTCCGTCCTCTAACTGAAGGGGATTATGAATTAGTAGCTGGGGAAAGACGTTATCGCGCTGCCCAACAGGTCGGATTAACCGAAGTTCCTGTTACCATCAAAACCCTAACCTTAGATGAAGCATGGCAATTAGCCTTAATAGAAAACCTTCAACGAGAAGACCTTAACCCTATAGAAGAAACAGAAGGCATTTTACAACTATTATCCCTCAAGCTACAAATACCAGTCAAAGACGTTTCTCCATTACTCCATCGACTACAAAAAGAACATGGAGGAGCGCTCAATCAAGATAAAGAAAATTCTTCCAATAACGTTATTGGAAAACAGGAAGATGAGAAAATTGATATAGATAATCAAGTAATACAAAATGAGCAACAAGTAGAAAATAATAACCTTACTCATTCTTCCAATAACGTTATTGGAAAACTAGAAAATGAACCTCCTGATGTAGATAATCAAGTAATCTCTGAAGAGAAACAAGCAGACAACAACGTTTTTTGGACTTCAGAAATAGCAATTATTATCGCAGTATTTACAGGCTTAGGGTTGATGACTTGGGAATCATTTATTACCAATCGTCTTCCTTTACTCAACTTACCATCTGATGTAATCGAGCTTCTTAGACAAGGAAAAATAGCCTACACTAAAGCCAGAGAAATTGCCAAGGTTAAAGACGAAACAATCAGAGAGCAAATCTTGACCGAAGCGATTGACTTACAACTTTCCCTCAACCAGATAAAAGAGCGCATCCAAGCACTAAACCCAAAAACATCCAAACTTGACCCCGACATAACAGAGCGATTTAAAGGCGCGATGGTTAAAATCAAAAAACAGAAAATTTTGGAAGATCCGAAAAAACGTAAACTTCTTGAAAACTTACTAAGCAAAATTGAAGCATTAATAGAAAGTGAAGCTGAAAGTCAAATAAAAAGCGATGAATAATCTATTACCTTGTCTGCTAGCAACTGCTTACTGTTCTCAAAACAAGGATAAGCACGCTAGTTACAGAAATCAAAAAGAATAAGCTAGGCTGACATATAGCGCCCAAAATTTGCTCTCATCTTCCTAATCTTTTTAAAATATGGTCTCAATAAAAGAAACACAAAAAGTTAAGCAGATTTTGCTTTCCTGGTTAGAATACCAACGGTGGGAAGATTTAACCAATGCTTTCATTGAAGCAGATGACGAACAAAAGCCAAAAACCATCATAGATGAAGATGTCTCCCTAATCGGAAACAGCTTGATGATAAAGGAATCTCTTTTTAAACAGCTACAACAAGAGAGAAAAGATAACCCAGAAGATTTTCAGCTTGCTGTAGCTTTTCCTCGACTGTATTTCATCTCTAGCAACCGAAGGAAATTTCGTCCCCTTTTTACCATAGATATCTCAGTTATCTTTGCCGAGAAATACAAAACCAAGGGATGGGATTTAACCTCATTTCCTTTTCAACCAGTTCTACCTAACTTAATCAACTTATATCACCTAGATGAGGAAGAAGCCGAAAATCTCGTCACCAGAGAAGGAATCAAAGTCTTTTTAGAAACCACATTCAAGCACTCCTTCAACACACTACAAGACTTGGGAGAGCGCTTGGAAATACCAGAGCCAATTAAATATAGCAAACCCTTACCCTACTTACTCCGATTTAATTACGGGAATTACAGCTACAATCTCAAAAAAGATCTAAAAAAAATCAAACAAGATTCACAATTTACATGGTTAAAAGAAAACAATCCAGCCTATTTATATCTTTTTGGTCAACCTACACCAACAGTGACCGAAACTCTTTTTTATGGAGCTTGGACCACTAAAAAACCTACCCACTCTCAAGCACTCGCCCTCAAACACTTTATGAACAATCCTCTAACTGCTGTTATTGGTCCCCCAGGTAATGGCAAAACTATATTATTATTACAGGCAATCAGTCAACAGGTAGTCAAACGAGCCATTCAATTAGCCACTACAGGTGTTGATGAAAGTAATCTCACTCTAGTCACCAGCACCAATAATCGGGCTGTTAGTAATGTGGTAGAGAGATTGGTCGCTCTATACAATAACGAGAAATTTTTCTTCTTAGAAGGTGGTTCTAAAAACAACATTAATCAAAAACTGATACCTTCAGTGCAGGCAGCGATTGATTCGTTAGAAACCGAAACATTTAATGAAACACTGTACCTACATTTACAACAAAAGATACTAACAGACGTTAACCAACTTCGAGAAATACCTCATCTAAACCAACATAAACAAGAAAAAGCTCTCCACAGACTCAATCAAATAAAAACCGAGATTGAGTCTCTTGAATCGCTTAAAAAAACCATTCATGAAGAACAGATAGCCACTCCTAAATCAGTTGACTATTCTAAATACCCTCTTGAAGCCTACGAATTAATTTTGCCACAACTAGAATGGGCATTGCGTATCTTAAAACAAAATCCCCTACCAAAGAAGAATAAATCATGGTGGCAAAAACTGCTCTCAGGAATAAAAAACTTTATTGCATCTCTGACAAGTCGCAGTAATCATCAAATTTTTAAGCAATTAAAAAAGAGAATAGAACTTCCTCTCACAGCGACTTTAGCAACACCATTTCCTTTTCAACTTCCTCTAAGCTATGAATCTTTAGTAGCTGCTTATCATACAGTAAGCGAACAAATTAGTTTAGCCAAACAAAAGCATAACGCTCTTACCACAGTTACTGACCTAGATACTCTTCAACACCAACTCAATGAGCTAATTGAAACCAAAAATCTTCTTGAGCAAGAAATAGCTCTCAATAAGAGTAAAGATTTTTACAAGACCTTCTATATCGACTTTCATCAACTTCAGGTACAGATATTTGAGTCATCTAAACAATATTTACAACAAGAGGCAGTAAGACGTAAAAATGAAGTAATAGAGAGCTATAAAACCTATCTAAACTTTTTAAGTAAAGACCATGAAGCCTACCGTAAAGTTGCCAGCACTGGAAAAACTATTTTTCAGGATCTAAGCTTATTGTTTCCTGTGATAACCTCAACTCTACACTCAATCAGAAATCTTTTCCCCTTGGATGACTCGGGTTGTCTTGATTGTGTCATTGCGGATGAAGCTGGCATGATTCCAATTCATTTCTTATTTCCAGCACTGTTACGAGCGAATAAAGCTATGGTTGTGGGAGATCCACTGCAAATAGAGCCAATCATTCCCTTTAGCAACCAGATGAAAGAACAATATTTAACAGAGGGTTTTTTAAAAAATGGACTAACAAAAGCGGATTATGAACGCTGTAGTCCTACACTTATCACAGCTTATGCTCGTGCAGCAGGTTCCTCTGAATATGGAGATAATGGTCACGGAATTTTGTTAGCTGAACATTACCGATGTGTTCCTCCTATAATTAACTTCTGCGCTCAAATATCTAACTATAAATTAGATGTCAAAACGCTAAATAAACCGTCTCTACTTGGTCCTAACCTGATTGCTTATCACGTTGAAGGGCGATATCAAATGCAAGCCAACCTAGAAGAAGTTGAGGCGATTGTCAAATTAGTTCAACACCTTATAGATTGCGGTTATTCCTCTGATGCTACCTCAGACAAAGCGATTGGGATTATATCTCCTTATCGTGGTCAAGCTGATTATTTAAGGTCTAGCATCAAAAAGCAATATCCTAATTTCACCCAGAACAGTATAGGTTCAGTTCACACTTTCCAGGGGGGGCAAAAAGCAGCGATGATTTTGTCTACTCGCCAATGTCTTGATTCTCAGAGTTTCCATTTTATTAACCAGAAACCTAATCTTATAAACGTGGCTGCTAGTCGTGCCGAAGAACTTTTTATTTTGGTAGGTAATCTCACTCGCTTAACTAAAGCTGGAGGTTATACCAAGCAGTTGGTTGAATATATTAACAAGTATGGGGAGGTAAGAGAGTTGCCTTAAAAAGCTTATGGGAGCTTAAATTAAGATTCACACAAATGAAAGTGATTGGTTTGCAATACAATACCAATGAATATGTAGGAAAGATTTGGAAAGGGGAAGAGGTTGATTGTGAAATTGCACTTCAATCTTTCTCAAATAGGGGTTAAGCAACGATTCGCGAAATTTACTATCACATCTCACCTCAAAGCTATACGCAGAGATGGTTTCAGCCATTGATTTTTTCTGATGCAGAATCTGCAAGTACTGTAGATTCAAA
>CASBQB010000072.1 GCA_949127655.1 Chroococcales cyanobacterium PMM_0086
CAAAGTGTTGTCAGTTGACAAATAAGACCTAATATTCCAGATAGTCTATCTTCACTGTAGAAGACCATATAAAAGGGAATTACTAGATAAGAGAAGACTAAAAGACTATTAACCATCATGGCCACTATCGAGGGACTTTTTTCACCTACTACTAGATCTCGCAATAGACTTTTATAATTGTGGTGACTATAACGAGACCAGTCTAATAAGGTTTGTCGATGTGGACTGATTGAACCTATCAGAATGAAAAAGAGTACACCTAAGCAGAATTGAAAGAAAAACAAGTTTATTAAATTGCTGTTAGTAGGATTATTTTGCTTAACAAAACCTAGCCAGATCACCACAAAACCAACTGAGATCCGATAACTATCTAGCTTACTAAAAAGGGTAGCAGTAGGAGAATGGTAGATGCGCTTGAGTCCTTGGAAAGCAATATATATCCACCAGACATAGTTTAAAAAGACCGTAACAATCATTCCCCAAGCATCACTCCAGATAGCTTGTCCATACCAAAGAGTATCAGTAAGATTATAGTCTCCTGTAAAATAGCCTGAAGTTTGTGCAGAAATTAAAGTTGCTTTAGCTAAATGGGTTAAAAATACTCCAGGATTGAGCATAATTAAACCAAGATGAGGATAAATTTCACTATCCAATAAGATACTAAAAGTTGTCACAACCAGAAAAATAGCCACTATACTGCTGGTAGCTAAAGCAGAGGGAAGATAAAAACGTCGAGTTATAAAAGCAAATAACAAGGACATACTATAGAAAAAGACACAGCTTGTTCCTAAAAGTAAGTAAAAGGCGAGTATTAAATCAGGACTAATATGAGACTGTAATCCTGCCCAAAAATGGAGAGGCAGTGTCAAACCGATGATTAAATAAAGTAAGCTAGGGACACCTATGATCTTACCAATAAAGAAATCTTTGGCTGTTATAGGAGATAAACGAATAAAATCAAGGGTACCTTTCTTATCCTCTTGAATTAAATCCATTGCTAAAAGATAGGTTCCACCTAGTAACAAGATAAAAACACTAGCTATACTCAAAGAGAAAAAGAGATCAAACCACCAAAGTTCCCAGCGTATATCTACCTGTCCTAAAAAAGTCTTAATACATTCAAAGCCATCATCAGTCGAAACCGTCCCCGTACAGTAACGACTATATGAAGATGAGTGAGTTTGGTCGAGGTAATCAAACTGACTAGTAAAAATCCAGCCTAACAGGACTTGTGCAACTAGAGAAAGACTAACAGCTAAGATAACTTTACCCTTGGTTAGTTTTCCCTTGAGTTCTCGGAATAATTGGGGGTTATAATCACCTATTGCTTCTATCGGGTTCCTGAACATGGTTACTACTCCGGTAATAGTGAGTTGAGAGATGCTTTTACTAGGCTAACATTCTAAAAATTCTTCTTTGGTGCCTTAACAAAACTTCAAGATACTTGTCGATGTCCAAGTTTGAGAAAAATACTCTCTAAATCTTCTTGTTTAGAATAAAAATTACTAATTGAGATTCCTGCTGTAATCAAATCACGCATTAATTGTGCGCTATCTACCTCATTTCCTGTAAATATAACTCTAACACTCTTACTATTTTTGATCACCTCCCATCCTTCCACCCAAGGGGATTGTTTAAGGTATTCTTCTAATTCTTGGATTTCTCCTAAAGTAGAGATAACGATGTGACGATGGGCATATTGTGTGTATAAACGTTCTAAAGAAGTGCTTTCTACTAAACAACCTAGTTCCATAATCCCAACACTACTGCAAAGTTCAGCTAAATCACTCAGAACATGAGAAGAGATTAAAATAGTCATTCCTGCTAAGGCGAGAATTTTGATAATATCTCTAAATTGTTGACGCGCAATAGGATCAAGACCAGAAACAGGTTCATCTAGAAGCAGTAGAAGAGGTTCATGTATAATTGTTCTTGCTAAAGATAGTCTTTGTTTCATCCCCCGTGAAAGGGTAGCAATGCGACTATCTTTTTTACCCGTCAAATGTACCATCTCTAAAACTTCAAAGATCCGAAGATCTCGTTTAGGGTTTTTGAGATGATACAGACGTGCAAAGTATTCTAGATAGTCCCAGACTCTCAGTTCCCCATAGACTGGGAAATCATCTGGAAGATAACCCAAATAGCGCTTTAAACGCAAATTGGAGTCATTATTAACAAAGCGATCACCATAGAGATAGATTTCCCCTATTGTGGGTTCTTCCATACAGGCTAACATCTTGATTAAAGTAGTTTTTCCTGCACCATTTGGACCTATCAGTCCATAGACTTCCCCGCTTTTAATCTCTAAGTTGACATGGTTGACTGCTAAATGTTTATCAAAACGCTTAGTCAGATCCCTTGTAGCGATCGCTATTTCTTCTGTCATGTTGGGTCTGTAGTAGCTATTTCTTCTGTGACAGTAGTAATTACTTCTTCTGGGTTTTCTGTCACTTCAGTAACAATAGTAACTACTTCTTCTAATGTAGGAACTATCAGTTCTGAGATCTTATCTGGGTCTTCTTGGGTTGGCAGTTCAGTAACAGTGGTAATTACTTCTTCTGGGTTCTCTATGACCTCGGTAATGGTTTCAGTAACAGTGGTAATTACTTCTTCTGGGTTCTCTATGACCTCGGTAATGGTTTCAGTAACAGTGGTAATTACTTCTTCTGGGTTC
>CASBQB010000073.1 GCA_949127655.1 Chroococcales cyanobacterium PMM_0086
ATTTTTTCTTCTACTGCCCGATCATAGTTTCCTGCATTGAAGGCATCAAAGTTAAATGATTCACTCGCTTCTGCTTTCCAGAGACGTAGCGGGTTAGCTGTATAGGTTTGATATCCTGTGACTGGTGTATCATAAGGTACTGCACGCACTATACGTTCTGCTATCCAGACTGATTTAGGATTCCCCTTTTCATCGTGATAGACTTCAGTATGTCCGCCTAATCTGACTTCTGCGGTTTCATCAGGGCGTGGTAGTTCCCAAGGGTTGCCAAAACGTAGCCAGTTATCGGGAATTTCTACCTGCCAACCATCGCGGATGGTTTGAAAGAAGATCCCATATTCATAACGAATACCATAACCAACTGCTGGTATTTCTAAAGAAGCAAGTGAGTCTAGGAAGCAAGCTGCTAGTCTACCTAAACCACCATTACCTAGTCCTGGATCTGGTTCTTGTTCTATAATTTGGTCAAAATCAAGACCCAATTCGTCTAAGACTTGCTGCATCTTGCCATACATCCCTAAGTTCAGTAGGTTATTGCCAAGATGACGACCCATCAGAAACTCGGCCGAAAGATAACAGACTATTTTGGCTTTTTTCTCTTTATAGGTAGTTACTGTTTTGAGAAATCTTTCTAGGATACGGTCTCTTACTGTATAGGCTAAAGCTACATAGTAATCATATGGGGTCGCTCTTGTTTGATCAATACCTTGCACATAAAATAGATTGTCTAGAAAGGCTCTTTTGAGGGTTTCTGGACTCATTCCTGTGCGATCATCTTCAATGTTAACAGGACAATTATCTGTGTTGAATTCTAGTCCTAAGCGATCTCTTGTTTCCATTGTTGCCTAATCCTTTTAAATCTCTGCTATTACTAGGTTCTCTAACTTCCTGCTTAACTCTCTTGGCTCAGTCTTCAGACTTAAACTCAACTTGCCTACTTTTGATGTAGAAGTTAGTGTTAATCCTAACACTCATCACAAAGCTTCATAAAACTAGTTATGATTTTATGAAATTTTACCTTTTACCTGGAACAATTGATAATGTTCATGGAGAGCTTCTTTATTCGGTACTGCTCCTTGAGAGGGCATTCTCAACTTCTGACCCTCTAGTTCTTGATAACAAGTTCCAGCAAGTTCAGGGGCAATTACTACCTCATAGGTATCTGGTTGAACCGAGAGAAGATACAAATCAAACAGAGTATGAATGTCCGCTCTCAATAATAAGCCATTGGCAGTGTGATTAGTTTCAGTACCTTGATATCCAATTATATGTGCTGCTTCGAGTGCTGGTTCTGCATCACAACCAGTTATCGCACATTGGTTACTGTAAGCCTTAAGCAACTTCTGACGAAACTTAGACTGTCCTTGTCTTTGTACAATAGAAATATGTACTATTTTTCTAGCATCTTCTATGTTTTCGGGATTAAAGTAACCTTCATCTTCAATTATTTCACGCTGAGTATCGAGTTGAGCATTAGAGAACTGATTTACCTGCTTTTTCTGCCTATTTTTTGTACTTCCTGTCGATAAACCAGAGAATGCCTCCTCAAGAACTAAAGCTCTGTATTCTAGATCTACTACAGCCTTATAAGCAAGAGGATTATGAAATCTTTTGTATGGTGTAGATTTTCTACGCTTAAGCTCAACTAAGACCGCTTCCCGCCAAGCTTTCTGCTCGTGTACATTTAGTACGATCTTGGGTGCACCTTCAAAACGCAGAATATAGGGAGTTTTGCCAGCAACTTCTCCATGATGAGGCTTGAATTGATGTGAATAAGTTGCTCTGTCTCTAAGAGCAGCAAGATGATCAAAATCAGATCCAAAGATGAATCCTGCCCAAGGTTTACCTTGACCACGGGATGTTAGAGTATGTCTAGAATTCACATTAACACCGATACCATAATCTTTTGTTGAAGATACCGATAGTCTTGGGTCATTTTCTGTCAGACCTGTAAAATCAAGTAATTCTTTCACCAAGTCTAAATACTCTTCTATCCACTGCTTATTTGGAGCTTGTTTAATAATTTCAATTAACCAACCGTGAGATGAATCATCCTCTAACACAATTTCCTGATCGTCTTGCACCCTGACTTCCATAACTCACGTCTCTATTACATCTAACCAGAAATAAAGTGTAATCACAATTATTGTACGATTATATCTAACTGATTAGCAAGCTCTTTTTCTTGCCCAATTGCAGTCTAAGGTAAAATTATTAAAGGTGGTTAGCGTTTTTAAGAAAGATGTAAACTATTATTACTTGGTTGATTTAATAGTAACTCTGTGGCATCTTCTAATTTAAGTGGGCGACTAAACCAGTAGCCTTGTGCTTCCTGACATTGAAGACGCTGTAAAATCTCTAGTTGTTGTAGTTGATCAACTCCTTCAGCAATCACACGATAGTTAAAAGTTTTACCTAAAGAGACTATCGCTGTAATAATAGCTGTGTCCTTAGATCTATCCTGTAGATTTTGTACAAAGGACTGCTCAATTTTAACAGTATCGAAACCTAGAGTTTGTAAATAGCCTAAACAGGTATAACCCTGACCAAAATCATCTAAGCACAAACGCACTCCTAGCTCCTGTAATTGCCTTAAGATGCGCTTGGCGTACTTTTCATCTTCCATGATGATACTTTCAGTAATTTCCAATTCTAACCACCTAGGTTCTAATTGGGTTTCTCGCAGAATCAAAGCAATAGTTTTAACTAAATTAGACTGCTGAAACTGTCTTAGAGAAAGATTGACACTCACTGGTACAGGAGATAAGCCCGCTTCTTGCCAAGCCTTATTTTGAGCACAGGCAGTTCTTAAAACCCAATGACTTAAAGGTATGATCAAATCTGTATGTTCAACCAGTGGCATTAATTTACTAGGAGCAACATTACCTAATTCTGGGTGATACCAACGGATCAAAGCTTCTAACCCTGTAACGACTGCATCATGTACTTTAACTTGTGGTTGGTAAGAGAGAGATAAAGTATTTTCTTTAATCGCAAGTTCTAGGAGGGTTTCTAATTTTAAAAGTAGAGAAGCTTTAGTAGAAATTGCAGAACTATAGAATTGATATTGATTACGTCCTTTATTTTTAGCCTTGAATAAAGCTGCATCGGTATTTTTGAGAAGTGTTTCGCTATCTGTACCATCTTGTGAATACATAGCAATACCAATACTGCCCTGAATTTCTATTAATTGACTTTCAATCTCAAAAGGTTCATTGAAGGTATTGAGTACTCTTTGCGCTAATTTAATACTATCGTTGGCATCTTCAATCTGAGGCAATAATAGAGCAAAAGTATTTCCACCCCAGCGAGCAATTGTATCTCCAGCTCGAAGACAAGATTTGAGGCGTTTGGCGAAGTCTTCTAGGATCAGATCACCTAACCTTTCTCCATAGGTTTCATTAATCCGCTGAAAATAGTCTAGATCGACTAGCATAACTGCCATTGAAGCTTCATAACGTTTAGCTTGTGCTACTGCTAGGGCTATTTGTTCCTTGAAGAGAGCGCGGTTGGGCAGTCCAGTTAAGGTATCATGAAAATTCCTGTACTGCAAGCTGGCTTCTGAGCGTTTACGCTGGGTCGCTTCAAAAAGATAACTCCGAATTAGTTGATTATCAGCCAAATAATGAACATATTGGTCATAGGCTATTTTACCGACCTTAATTTCTCGCAGGAGTAAATGTCCCTGTGTATTGAGCATTTGCGGGATCAGGTCAACTAACACTGGATGGTTTAAATGTTCTTCTTTAATTGTCTCAAATTTTAAACTAGCAGTTGGATTGAGATAAGTAATATTACCTTGAAAATCTATTTCGACAATCGGATGGGGGGTTAATTCAGGAAACGAAGCTAATCTTTGTAAATTGTCTGAACCTAAAATCTTTTCCCTTTCATCATCAGTCGCAATGGTTGATTTTTGAGAATTGAGAGAATTAGAACTTGATTCGTTGAACTGTTCTAGAGTTACAACTAGATTGTCGAGTGCTATTTCTGGAGATTGGGAGAGAATATAAAAGCTAGCTTTGGCACTACCACTAAAAATAATTACATCTCCATGTTTTAGATCATGCGATGAACAGTTGTTCCCATTGACAATTAATCCATTAGTACTTGGATTGCCCGATTGATCGCCATCAATAATACGATAAATATAATTATTAAGACTAGGGCGTGGTGAGATCTTTACCTTAACAATGATGGCATGATAACGAGAAACACCTCGATCATAGATGACAATATCATTATTGGACTCACGGCCAATATTATAAGTCTGCCCTTCTAAGGCAATCATTCGGCGAGCTTTTTGATCTTCAATAATCAGGATGTGATGAAATGATTGCAGAGGGTCCATTACCGTTGAAGTACTGAATACTTATATCCTATTTTAAAATTGTCCTAAAACAAGACACTATTAACTATTATGCGCTTATTTATTTTAACTAAGATGGTTTGTCAAAAATTGACTAGCGCCTTCGGTGGAGAGTGGAGGACTGAGGAAGTTCCCTTGAGCCTGTTCACATTCTAGCTGTTGTAGTAGATGTAATTGTTTTTCTGTTTCTACTCCTTCTGCTACCACTCGTAAATTAAATCCTTCTCCCATTGCTATCGCTGAGGCAATAATTGCTTTCTCTTGTGGACTTCCTGTAAGGTCTCGAATGAATGTCCGGTCTAATTTTAGAGTTTGAAAGGAGAACTGTTTTAAATAGCCTAGTGAGGAATGTCCTGTGCCAAAATCATCTAAAGCTAAACTTACTCCTTGTTTGTGTAAATCTCGAATAGTTTTATAAGACATAGTTAAATTTTGTCTGAGCATTTTTTCAGTAATTTCTAATTCTAACCATTGTGGATCTAAGCCTACTTCGTCTAAGATTTTGGCCACCACTTCAGGAAAATTAGACTGCTGAAATTCCTTTAAACAAATATTAACAGTCACCATCAAATGTTTAAAGCCTGCTTTTTGCCAAGCCACATTTTGAGCACAGGCTGTTCTTAATACCCATTTACCAATATTAATGATTACGTCTGTTTTCTCAGCCAATTTCATAAATTTTTGAGCTGTAATCACGCCAAAATCTGGATGATGCCATCTTAAGAATGCTTCCATTCCCGTGATCTCTTGAGTTTTAATATTAAATTGTGGTTGATAATCCAATAAAAATTCTTGATTTTCAATAGCGCGCTGTAAATGATTTTCTAGTTTGAGAAGCAATGTCGCTTCTGAACTCATATTGGAATTATAGAATTGATAGTGGTTGCGTCCCTGTTGTTTTGTCCTGTAGAGGGCTGCATCTGCGTTTTTCAAGAGTATTTCTGCTTGTTCTCCATCGTATGGGTAAAGCGCAATCCCCATACTTATTTTTAGGCGAATTTCTTGAGTTTGAATATAAAAAGGTTTTTTTAAGGCTTGAAATATTCTGTGCCCTAGTTTTAGATTATCTTCTTTGTTCCTAATTTGTGGTAAAAGGATCACAAATTCATCCCCCCCCCATCTAGCGGCTGTATCTCCTGTGCGTATACAAGATAGTAATCTTCTAGAAAAATGTTGTAGTACCTGATCTCCTAAGGTGTGTCCGAAACTTGTGTTAATATGTTTAAAAGAATCTAAATCAAGAAAGATAACGGCCATTAAAGTTCCATTCTTTTTAGCTTGAGCTAGAGCTAAAATTAGTTTTTTCTGGAGTAACTTTCGATTAGCTAAGCGAGTTAATTGGTCGTGAAATTCCTGATAATCTAATGTATTTTCTGCATTGTTTCTCTCACTTACATCCCGTATTACAAAACAAAAGTTATCCTTTCCATTACTGTTAATAAAACTGATTTTCATTTCTACAGTAAGTAGTGAACCATTTTTACATATATGTACAGATTCTTCAATAAAATGTGATTTGTTACGAACCACTTGAGCTAAATCACTATCAATGATACTTGCTTCCATAAGAATTAAGTCATAGATATTCTTATTGAGAATTTCTTCTTTTGTATAGCCTAAAATTTGACAGTAAGATGTGTTAACTTCGATGACCCGCTTGGTTCTCCCATCTATCCAGAATATTCCCTCTAAAGTTTGTTCTATTAAATTTTGATAGCGATTTTGTAGGGTTTTGACTTGATTTTCTAATTGTTTGTGAGAAGTTTGGTCAATTATATAGCTTCTAATCAGTCTTTTTTCGGGTATGTAGTGAATATGTTGTCTGTAATATTCCATACCTAAATTAATTTCTCTGACTACTGTTGACCGCAGGTCAGCCCGTAGGGAATTGCTTTGAATATTTTCTATATCGTCAATTATTTTGTTGAATATAGGATGTTCTAAGGTAAGTTCAGGAAACTTAACATTGGCTGCTGGGTTGGTATAAGTAATCTGACCACCATAATTAATTTCTATAATTGGATCTGGGCTAAATTCAGCAACTAATGAATCAGTATTACTCTCTAATTTACTTCTTTCTATCACTAAAGTAGCTTTTACTTCTTCTACTTCTTTATTCGTCGACTCTTTCTGAGAGTTATGTTCTGTTGGGGTCATTTCTTCTACAGTTAGACTAGAAGAAACAGGTAATTTATCCCTAGGTTCTCCAGCTTTAATTAACTCTAATTCATGGTTGTTATGAACAAGATGATAACTTGCTACAGAATGACCACCAAACCGGATAGTATCTCCATCTTTTAACTCATGCGAGAGGCAATATTTACCATTAACAATAATTCCATTTGTGCTCCTTTTGCCTTGTAGATTCCCATCAATAATCCGATAATAATGATTATCTTGTTGGTAATCGATAACTCGTAATAATGTGGCGTGTTGACGCGAAACTTGGCGATCGTAGAGGATTAATGGACAGTTGGTATCACGACCAATAGAGTAGGTAGTCTCTTTCAAGGTAGTTACCCGTCGAGACTTTTGGTCTTCAATGACCAAGATATGACGTAATTCTTGTGAGTCATTCATTTTGGGTCAACCAAAAGTATAGTGCATTATTTTGTTAGAGTTCCCAGAATTCTCGTTCACTTAACTTTTTTGAGTGATTTTACAGAGATTGGCTTAAGAGACTGGGAAAATCGCCAGCCTCTTATTAATCTAACTTTACAAGCTGGGGGCCTTCAAGGCCATTGAATCTTTAAAAAGATGTGCCGTTTGTGCGGTTAAATTAGGTACAGATTGACGCATCAAAGCTGTCAATTTAGTAGTTGTGGCATCGTACATCTGTGTGACTAATTTGGGATATAGACCTATGCCGATAATAGGAATTAACAGACAGGCAATGATAAACACTTCGCGGGGTTCAGAATCAATTAAGGCTTCTTTTTTGACTAATTCCGGGTTTTCTGCACCATAGAGGAGTTCTCTCAACATGGAAAGAAGATAAATTGGCGTTAAGATAACCCCAACTGCAGCTAAGAAGATGACAACCATTTTAAAGGGTAGGCTATAGGCATCACTAGTGGCAAAACCTACGAATACTGACAATTCTGCCACAAATCCACTCATGCCAGGTAGTGCTAGAGAAGCAAAAGAACAAGCTGTCCACATGGCGAAGGATTTTTTCATTTTCATGCCCACTCCGCCCATCTCATCTAGCATTAGGGTATGAGTTCTATCATAGGTAGAACCGACCATGAAGAAGAGACTAGCACCAATCAGACCATGAGAGATCATTTGTAGCATAGCCCCACTGACTCCTAAATCTGTAAAAGAGGCTAGGCCAATTAAGACAAAGCCCATGTGTGAGATAGAAGAATAGGCGATCTTGCGTTTAAGGTTACGTTGGGCAAAAGAGGTTAAGGCTGCATAGATGATATTGACTACGCCTAAAATCACCAAGACAGGGGCAAAATAGGCATGTGCATCGGGTAACATTCCAGCATTCATCCTAAAGAGGGCATAGCCGCCCATTTTGAGCAGAATACCAGCTAGTAACATATGTGCTGGTGCTGTGGCCTCTCCGTGGGCATCAGGTAACCAAGTATGTAGGGGGAAGATGGGTAATTTAACTCCATAGGCTATCAGAAAACCAGCATAGAGTAACAGTTGCAGGTTCAATGGATAGTCTTTAGCTGCTATTGCCTGCATATCAAAGGTGACCGTATCCCCATAGAAAGCCATGGTTAAGGCTGCTACTAGAATAAACAGGGAACCGCCTGCTGTGTAGAGAATGAATTTAGTTGCTGCATAAAGACGACGTTTGCCGCCCCAAATAGAGAGAATTAGATATACTGGTACTAGTTCTAATTCCCAAACTAAGAAAAAGAGCAACAGATCCTGAACAGCGAAGACGGCAATTTGACCACCGTACATCAACAACATCAGGAAGTAGAACAGCTTGGGTTTAAAAGTAACAGGCCAAGCCGCCATAATAGCTAGAGTGGTGATAAAACCTGTCAAGATGACTAGAGGCATAGAGATTCCATCTACCCCGACTGACCATCTTAAATCTAGTTGAGGAACCCAAGTATAACTCTCTGCTAACTGTAGTGTACTGCTTGTTAAATCATAGCCACTGTAGAAGGCGTAGATAATCAAAGCGAAGTCAATTAGGGCGATGACCAGTGAGTACCATCTAACTGTTTTGCCGTCTTTATCAGGAATAAAGGGAATAAAGAGAGCGGCTGCTATGGGAAAGAGGATAATAAATGTTAACCAAGGAAATGCTGTCATTGTTGTTTCTTAGCCAAAAGCAGATTTAGAGTGAGCAGAGATAATTTACCTATCCCTGCTCTAAGATTAAGTTACACTGAAGACAATGGCGAAGCCTAAGACTGCGGTAAAGACAATCAGAGCATAGAATTGTGCACGACCATTTTCTAGGTATTTTAGACCTTCACTACTTATTAAGGTAGCTAGTCCTGTTAAATTAACTGCTCCATCAATGACTCTATAGTCTACTTCCATGATTCCTCTAGCTAGACGACGACATCCTTGAACAAAGACACGATCGTAGATGTCATCAAAGTACCACTTGTTCAAGGAGAACTGATAGAGTGCTGGGTATTTTTTAGCTATAGCTGTAGGGTCGAGCTTTTTAACAAGATAGAATAAAGAGCCTAGGGTAATGCCAATCAGGGCTATCCCTACTGAACTACCTGCCATCACATAGAACTCATTCCAATTAAATGCTGCTGCATCTAACTTCTCTACAATTTCGCCTGGAGCGTGAATAAAGGCTTCAAAGTTGTTATCCCAGGGTTTCCCAACTAGTCCGATTAAAATTGAGGGAACCGCTAGTAAAGCTAGAGGTAAGGTCATCGTCCAGGCTGACTCATGGGGTGAGTGGGCGTGATGTTCTTCGGCGTGGTGATCTTCCTGGGCATTAGCTAGAGTTAACAACTGCTTGCGAATTGCTGGATCTTCTCCCCTAAATTTCCCTTCAAATGTCATGAAGTACATACGAAACATATAGAAGGCAGTTAAACCTGCAGTTAGCCAACCAACAACCCAAAGCAGGGGGTTAGCTTGAAAGGCCAGCCCTAAAATTTCGTCTTTTGACCAGAAACCAGCAAAGGGTGGAATTCCACAAATGGCTAGAGTTCCTATTAAAAATGTACTGGCTGTAATGGGCATATATTTACGCAGGTTGCCCATCATGCGCATATCTTGAGCTAGTATGGGGTTATGACCGACTACGCTTTCCATACTGTGGATGACTGAACCTGAGCCAAGGAATAACATGGCTTTGAAGTAAGCATGAGTCATCAGGTGGAAAAGTCCTGCACTGTAAGAACCCATACCCATCGCCATGACCATGTAGCCTAATTGAGAAATTGTGGAATAGGCTAAGCCTTTTTTAATATCATTTTGGGTTAGGGCAATTGTTGCACCTAAGAAGGCTGTAAAGGCTCCTGTCCAGGCTATTATGGTCATCACAATTGGCAATACTTCAAAAACTGGATACATTCTAGCAATTAGAAATACTCCAGCTGCTACCATTGTTGCTGCGTGGATTAAGGCAGAGATGGGGGTTGGTCCTTCCATGGCATCAGGTAGCCAGGTATGTAGGGGGAATTGGGCTGATTTAGCCACAGGACCTAAGAAGACCAATATACCAAAGGCTGTAGCTAGTCCTACACTGATTGTGCCCGATTCTAGGAGGCTTGAGAGGCGCTCTCCCATGGTTACAAAGTCAAAGCTATTGGTTGCCCAGTACAGCCCTAACATTCCCAATAGTAGCCCAAAGTCACCTACACGGTTTACCACAAATGCTTTTTGACAAGCTGCTGCTGCTGCTGGGCGATCGTACCAAAAACCCACTAGTAAGTATGAACACATACCTACTAGTTCCCAAAATATGTAAATTTGTACTAAATTTATGCTAACAACTAGCCCCAACATGGAGGCACCAAAAAGACTGAGATAGGCATAGAATCGCACATAACCTGGGTCATGGGACATATAGCCATCCGTATAGATCATTACGGCGACCGCTACTGTAGTGACAATAACCAGCATTAGGGCGGTCAAGTGGTCAATTGTGTAACCCATTTGGAGATGGAAGTTACCCGCTGCAGCCCAGTCAATGGTATTAGTGACGCTGGGGTGCCCTTGCAATTGACTAATTAAGAGAGCAATTGAGTAGACCATCGCAGAGACCATCACGCTGATCACCCAAAAGGCGCTGATTGAACGCAAACGACTGGTCGTTTGGCCATAAGAAATTAATCCTACTCCAAGTACTGTTGCTCCGATGAGCGGCAGGACTGGAATAAGCCAAGCATATTGATATAAGGGTTCCATATTTTTAATTGCTTCACTATCTGGTTAATACCCCTAACAATTGTGACACAACACATTACTTAATAATGTGTTTATCAATAACAAACCTATTGAGATGAGAAATTTTCTTTAAAACCTGACTTTGTCATATAGCCATTTGGTAATCGCTAGAGGTGCATTCTTTTTGACCCAACGGAGAGCGATGATCTTAAAAAGAGGCTTAGGTAATTTAAGGATTGATTTAAACAACTCATTGATTGGACGAGAGGAGATTTTCTTGTTGATGAAATTGACTAGGCCAAGATCATACAGACAGTCTATGACCATCAGAACTGTCTTATCTTCTCTTTCAAAGAGATTTTGTAGTAGTAAGAGAATGTCTCTAAATCTTTCCTCTTGTTGGCGTTTTTCTTCGGTCAAAGTCTTGGATACGATAGTAGATGGCTGAGTATCTTTGGTATTTTCAACTAGCATAGGGGGTTAGATTGATTAGAGTTTGCCAAAGCGACGCTCTCTAGATTGATAATTGATCAGGGCTTGGTGAAATTGGCTTCGATCAAAGTCTGGCCAAAGTGTAGGGGTGACATAAATTTCTGCATAGGCAAGTTGCCAGAGTAAAAAATTGCTGAGGCGCAATTCCCCACTAGTGCGTATGAGCAGATCTGGTGAGGGTAAACCTACAGTATAAAGATGTTGTTCAAAGAGAACCTCATCTATTTCTTCTAGGTTAACTAGACCTTGTTGAACCTTGGCTGCAATTGCTTGACAAGCATGAGTAATCTCTTCTCTACCTCCATAGTTAGTTGCTACCGTAAATTGTATCCCAGCATTGTTTTTTGTATCCTCCATTGAGCGAGAAATTTCTTCCTGTAAGGAAGTAGGTAAGCTAGAGAGATTACCTACAAACCGAATACGGACGTTTTCTTTAATCATTGCAGCTATTTCTCTGCGTAAAACTCGCTCAAAAAGGGTCATCAAAAATTCCACCTCTTCTAGGGGACGACCCCAGTTTTCTGTAGAGAAAGCATAGGCTGTCAGTGCAGGAATACCCCAATCTCTACAACAGCGGAGAAGATCTTTGAGTGTATCAACTCCTTTTTGATGTCCCATGACACGAGGAAGTGAAAG
>CASBQB010000074.1 GCA_949127655.1 Chroococcales cyanobacterium PMM_0086
TCTAGTCTGACTTCAAAGTTATCAAAATAATCATCTTGAAATTGATGACCTGTTCCTTGCGAGCGCCGATAACGCTGATAACCTTTTAATAGTGCTTCTCTGAGTGCTTCAACGACTGCCGACTTGGGAAGGTTATATAGATGGCTAATCTCCTCTATCATGGTCTTTAGACCTGGTAGATTGACGAGGGACATAGGCTCTTCTCCTTGTAATTATTTATTTGTTGTGTATTTGGGACATTTGATTAGACTTTTAACCATCTAACTGTACTGTCGCAATGATTTGACGTGGAATGGTGATTGTTCGTCCTTTTTGATTGAGGTAGACTGTTTCAGTATCTCGTCCTTGTAATCTTCCCCTCCACTGTTGATGGTTTTCATAGGGGGTAGTGGTTGTCACGAGAACCGAAAAGCCTTTAAAAGAAGAAAATTCTCGATCACTTAATAGTTGTCTGGAAATTCCTGGACTTGAAACTTCCAAAACATAAGAGCCGGGAATGACTTCTTTTTGATCTAGAATTTCTTCTAAAGCCCGACTCAACTGTTCACAGTCATCTAAACCTGTCTCTTGATTTGAATTGCGAATATCGATGCGCAGTATAGGAGGTTGTTTATTGGTTTGAAAAACAACCTCAACAATCTCTAATTTTAGTTCTTTAGCTAGTGGGTCCGCTAATTCTATAATCTGTGGAATTATAGGATGAGTCATTGCAGTCAATCTAGGTGTCTAAGGGAAATTGGTTTCCGCTAATATACAAGGGGACTTAAGGTATTGGTTAACCACCATCACTATTACTCATAAAAAAAGCGGGCTAGACCCACCTTTTATTTAAGTTCTTTTGTTCTAGCTAAAGATCCAGTGATGTCTCCTACTTTTTATCTTAACTTAGTTTGGGGTCTCTAAGTGAAGATAAAATAGAAGAAGATCAACTAGATTTTTTAGAGGAATCCACAAGTGTTGAAACTCTCTTTACGTTTACTGCTGCTTTTTAGCAGCTTTTTGGGGGGAACTTCTCCAAGCTTAGCCCAGAACAATATTCAACCCTGTAGGCCTAATGATGTGCAGTGTATGTTTGACCAGCAACAAAATAATCAAAGAGCCAATCAACAGCTTAACTTTAGAACTCCTCAACAAATTCAAGAACGTAAGGTAGACAATGCTACCACTACTTGTCAAGATAGTAATAGTGCTACTTGTCAAAAGATCGAGTCAAAGCTTGACGATCCACAAAGGCAAAATATTCCACTTAGAGAACTACAACAACAGCGCCTTAATCAACAATTAAAATACTAAAGAACTATCAAACTCAGGAGGGTGAATCAATCTTGACTAAAATTTTCGATAAGTTACCAAAAGCTTCTTTGTTGATTCCTATAGGAGTAATTACCCTTTCAACTATTACCATCACTTGGCTTATCTCACAGTCTCCTTCTAATATTCGTGGTGAACTTGCTAAACCTGTCCTCAAAAAAGATAACCCTCAATCAAAAACTCTAGTTAACTCTCAGAACCCTTCTCTAGAAAAAAGTCGGGCCCGTTATTTGCTAGCTGTAGACTTACTGAAAAAATATCAAGGAGGTCAAGCTTTAGAAGAGTTAGATAATCTCGAAAAAGATTACCCCCTTTTACAGCCTTATATTTGGCTTAAAAGAGGTCGCGCTTATCAATTGACTAATGAACAAAAAAGAGCAGTAGAAACTTGGAAAAAAATAGTCAATACTTATAGTAATATGCCAGTTGAAATTGAAGCTTTGTCAGAATTAGGTGCCATTGAACCTAAATATTGGGAACAAGCTATCAATAAATTCCCCTATCATCCCCTAACTTGGGAAATCATTAACCAACTTTTACAACAAAACCCTGATCAACCTAAACTATTACGCATTTTAGCCCGTTATAATCCTAATATTTCCACAGATCTGTTGAATACTTTAGTTAAAAAATATTCAGCGCAATTGACTACAGAAGATTGGCAGAGTATTGCTGATAGATATTGGGAACAATCAGATTATAAAAAAGCTGCATTAGCTTATACTAAAGCGCCAAAAACTTCTATTAATCGCTATCGTTTGGCTAGGAGTATGCAGTTAATCAAAAAGAAAGAAACAGCCAAATTGCTCTATTTACAGATAGTTAAATACTTTCCTAAAAGTGAAGAAGCACCATTAGCTCTGCAACGTTTAGCCAAAATTTCTAGTCAAAAAGAAGCTCTAGATTATCTGAATGTAATTATTAAAAGATACCCAAAAGCAGCAGCAGAAGCTATACAGACTAAAGCTATACTGTTAGAAAAAATAGGAGATAAACAAGCTGCTCAACAAGCCTATCAAATACTTCTTAAAAAACATCCAGAATCTAAAGAAGCGGCTGCTTATCGTTGGGAAATAGCCTATTCTTTTGCTGAAAAAGGCGACTTTAAAAATGCCTATTTATGGGCAAACCCAATTTTAGTAAATGGTTTTGACACACCAACAGCACCTAAAGCAAGTTTTTGGCTGGGTAAATGGGCTAAACAACTGGGGAAAAATGACCAAGCAGAGCAGGCTTTTAAACAGACAATCAGAAAATATCCTCAGTCTTATTATGCCTGGCGCTCGGCTGTCTATTTAGGCGCTAATGTAGGTGATTTTAACACGGTAGGACGCTCAAAGGTAACTGTGAAAGATCCCAGTCAAGAACCTCAACCAATGGCTGGTTCAGAGTTATTTAGAGAACTCTATAAACTGGAACAATGGGGAGCTGCTTATAGATTATTTAGGGGAGAAATGGGTGGGAAAGATCCTCTAGATGTCAATGAAAGTTTTACAAACAGTCTCCTGAAACTAAAAAGAGGGCAACCGCTTCAAGCAACTAATGCTATTTTTGATTTAAAGAAACGGGAAGCTCCTCTTGATCAAAAGGAGTGGAAAATGCTCAGACAAACTTCTGATTATTGGTATACCCTTTTTCCCTTTCTCTATGAACCAATTATTCTTAAATGGTCTCAAGAACGTAATCTCAATCCCCTATTAGTTACTGCTTTAATGCGTCAAGAGTCGGGGTTTCAAGCTGATATCAAGTCTCCAGTGGGTGCCCTTGGTTTGATGCAGGTAATGCCAGCTACAGGCTCATGGATAGCAGGTAAAATTAAATTGCCTCAATACTCTCTAATTAAACCAGAAGATAATATTAATTTGGGTACTTGGTATCTCGATTACACTCATCAACAATATAACAATGACTCTATGTTAGCAGTAGCTAGTTATAATGCTGGACCTGGTAATGTGACCAAATGGCTTAAACAATATGGTTTAAAAGATCATGATGCTTTTGTGGAGAATATACCCTTTGCTGAAACCCAAAATTATGTTGAGTCAGTTTTTGGTAACTATTGGAACTATTTACGCTTATATAACCCAGAGACAGCAGAATGGGTTAAAACCAATACTTGACCGCTAATCAAGTAAGATTAAAAAAATAAGTTCGAGAAAAGCGTTATGTTGTCTGGTTTTACCCCCACTCCTGGTTCCATTGTGAATTGTAGGCAACGCCAATGGGTAGTTCTCCCTACAGAAAATCAGGACATTATTCGGTTGCGTCCTCTCAGTGGGAATGTAGACGTGCTACGCACGTCTTCTCGTAGAGTAGAACAAATTTGTGGGATTTATCGACCATTAGCACTAGAAAATCTACAAGGAGCTCAATTTCCTTTACCTCAAGCTGATTCTGTTCAAGACCATACTGCAGCACAACTCTTGATGGCGGCAACTCGTTTGAGTTTGCGCGCGGGGTGCGGACCTTTTCGTTGTTTAGGAAGACTATCAGTTAGGCCTAGACCATATCAATTAGTACCATTATTAATGGCTCTTCGGTTAGAAACAATTCGGTTACTTATTGCTGATGATGTGGGAGTGGGTAAAACAATTGAAGCAGGACTGATAGCCAGAGAATTGTTAGATAGAGGAGAAATTAAACGCATAGCGGTTCTCTGTCCTCCTCATCTCTGTGACCAATGGCAGAGAGAATTACAAGAAAAATTTCATATTGAGGCAGTAGTAGTGCGTTCTGGTACTGTTGCTAAATTAGAAAGAGGTTTACCTTCCCTGGAGCGCCACATCTTTGATTATTATCGTCATATTGTGGTTAGTTTAGACTATGCTAAATCAGAACGTCGCCGTGCTAGTTTTCTAGCTCATTGTCCAGATTTAGTCATTGTGGATGAGATACA
>CASBQB010000075.1 GCA_949127655.1 Chroococcales cyanobacterium PMM_0086
TCATTTGATCTGCAGCACGACGAGGGATCATTGACTGCCAACTCAAAAGACCTGCCCATAAACTTTCAATGCGCAAAAAATCGCCTGGATGATTAATTCCTGAAATTCTGTTGACATTTTTCTGCCAATCTGGTCTAACTATGCCAAAAGGGACTAATTCCGCCTCTAGGTCATTAGCAAAGGCGATCAACTGTTTTGAGAGAGGATCTTTTAGATTATATTCAGAACGAGACTTCAATTGTTGTTTAATGATCTGCATGGACACATAAAGTGCCTGAATTGAATCTTGAACGCAGGAAGTCGCTGGAGTGACTGAAGATAGACCTGTTCCATCTCCAGTCCGATAACGTGCCATAACTGTCTCTGTCTGTTCAAGGAGTTCTTTTAAAGGTGAGATGCTCTTTTGCTTATAGAGATAATCCTTAAGGAAGTCTGGTTTGATGATTACATCAGAAATAGGACGCGTAGCCAACCAACCTCTTTCTAAGTTGCCTAAATAGTTTTCCAAGCTAGTTCTTCCAGAAATTATGGCATCTGGGTTATGAGCATACACTTGTTGATACTGGATATCAAATTGCAGTTCTCCTGTCAAGGGTTCCCGCACAACTTTGGCTACTCCAAATGAAAAGTGCCCAGTCGGAAACTTGAGAAAACCAAGTTCACCTTTTTTTCCACCAATACCGCCAAAAACATGTATAACTAGAGCAGAGTCTCCCTCATTCCAGGTTGAGCCTTGTTGCTCTTTTGATTTAATTGAGACTGTTTGCAACTTACCTTTTTGTGCTTCTGTATTCTGCCAATTTTCCACGTCAATATAATTTAACCCTGCTTCTAATCCTAAAATTAAACGATTAGGTTCTAGTTGAATGGCTGCACGTGGCTTGAGTGCTTGTACTGTAAAAATACCCTGTTGATCTTTATCCCCATAAATATACCAACCTGCTTGATTAGCTGGTGAATTTTCGATCTGATTTGTTGTTGAATTATATCTACCATTGCTTCCTATAGGTTGTTGAGGAATACGGATAGTTTCTGGTTTTCCATCAAATTGACCTGATTTTTGATTGTAATGAATTACCTGAAATAACTGACTAGAACAAGGTGTATTTCCTGGGCAAGATGGAGGAATCTCAGTGCTTGATGTTGCTCCTATAATCTTTACTAATCCGTAAAAACGTCCTGTTATCTGCATAGGATGCTCAGCAATTTGTAGAGTCGTTTGATTATTCTTATTTTGGATTACTTTAACTTGATCTAAACGGACTATGATATCATCTTGAGGTCTGGCACCAGCTAACGACTGTAAAGGTCCTACTCGAGATCTGCCATTGAGTCTAGTTGGCAGAATATTGCCCTCTAATACACTCTGATTAGCTTGAGGTGTAAACTTAATATCAGTTGTAACTAGTTTGACATAAGCTGCTAATGATGGGTTATTTTGCCAAGTAACAAGCACTTTTTGACCTATTAAATGCTGATGACTATCCAAAGCATGGTAAACCTCCATCCAGACCCAATCTATTGCAGGATGCTCACTTATCTCTTCTGGTGTTGGTAGTATTAATCTGCCTACCCAAGTACCTGTCGGCTGATAAAGTTCTTGAGAAATTGGTTGTTTTAAAGAGTAAAAACTTGGTTGATTGAAGGGTGCACGATTAGAGATAGCGTAATTAGATTCTAGATGAGTTTCTGATGCTTTAGAAGGCAATAAAATAAGATTAACGCCTAATATTATGGTCAAAACTAATACTAGTATTTTCCATCTATTCATTTTTAATATTCTCAACAGGAAACAACAGATAAGTAATTATAGCTGCCAGTATACAGAACGAAGATAGCAGCAATAATAAAAAATATATACCAAATGATGTTTGCAGAATGGGCAAAACAAAGGTACCCAATACAGCGCCCGCTTTAGCAAAGGCTGCAGCAAACCCTGCTCCACTGGCTCTAATTGAAGTAGGAAAAACTTCACCGGACAAGAGAAAGGTGGTGGAGTTAGGACCTGCATTCATCATCAGGTTGAAGACAAAAAAGCCAATAAAAACCATAAGCAGATTAGACTGACTGCCTGAGAGAATTAACAGTCCTACCGCCATGCCCAAAAAACCAATAATTTGCAGTTTAATCCGTCCCAAACGTTCGACTAACAGCAACGCTCCAAGGAAGCCTAAAATTAAAAAAAGATCGACAAAAGCCGATCCTTTAGCTGAGGCCATTGTGCGCACCATAAAGTTATTTTCACCAGTAAAAGCCAGCTTGCTAATGATCGCAGGAGTAAATATCCCAACACCATAAGTGGCAATGTCTTGTAAAAACCAAGGGATAGATACTAAAGCGGTACTTCTGCGGTACTGGGGGGAAAATAACGCCCCGTAAGATAGAGTGGGTTCTGTTTTTGGTGGATCGGTTTCGGGAGTGATGGTGATAGACTCGCCTAATAGAGTAGAGGCGGCCTTAGAGGCCTGATCATATTCACCTCTAACAATGTAGTAGCTGGGACTTTCCAAAACGAAGCTAAAGCGCAAAATTCCTACAGCCATCGCTAGTACTAGTCCTACTCCTAACATCCAACGCCAAGCATAGCTGATAGCAGGTTGAGCCGAGTCTGGGTAGATAATTTGAAAGAGGTGAATGATGATAAGTCCGGTTACTGCGCCTAACAAGGCTCCCACCGCTTGAAAGCTAAAAGCCCCAATGACCATCCGACCGCGCAGTCGAGAGGGGACATTTTCGGTAATGTAGGAGACGCTGATGGGATAGTCTGCACCAATAGCTATACCGACTAGGAAACGAAAGACGATCAGTGAGGTCGCATTCCAGGCCAAAACTGTGCCCGCAGTAGCAATAATAAAAATAACAATGTCTACTACTAGCATGATCCCGCGTCCTATTTTGTCTGTGATAGGTCCGAGAGTCAGCGACCCAACCAACGAACCAACAATGGCCGCCACAGCTACTGCTGCAATTTCAGAAGAACTCAAGCTAAAGTCTCGCTTCAGGAAGGAAAGGGCAATACCGATAATAAAAAAGTCGAAGCCATCTAGAGCAATTAATCCAGCTGACAAAGCCCAAAGTAACCACATGGTTCGAGTAATTTTCGCTCTATCTAGTTGCTGCCCGAAGGATGTTGTGGTTATGATCATTAAAAAATAGGGGGAATAAGTTCCCCCTAACAAATATCAAGTTTAATTTAAACTAAAGCTTAAACAGCCACAGTTTTTTTAGAACCAGTAGATAACTCGCCTTTAGCATATTTAGCAGCGTAGTCATCAAGACCAATTTGTTTAATTTTGCTGGCATTGCCAGCAGACCAGAACTCTTGATAGCGAGCAGCGCAGATTTTCTGCATATACTTGATAGAAGGCTTCATGAAGTGACGAGGGTCAAACTCAGATGGTTTGGCTGCTGCTGCTTCACGAATAGCTGCTGTAAAAGCTAAACGGTTGTCAGTGTCGATGTTGATTTTACGAACACCGCTTCTGATGCCTTTTTGAATTTCTTCAACAGGTACACCGTAAGTTTCAGGAATTTCACCGCCATATTTATTGATTAACTCTAATAGGTCACCAGGAACCGAAGAAGAACCGTGCATGACTAGGTGAGTATTGGGTAGAAGACGATGAATTTCTTGAATACGGCTAATGGCTAAAATTTCGCCTGTGGGTTTGCGGCTAAATTTGTAAGCTCCGTGACTGGTTCCGATAGCTACTGCTAATGCGTCAACTTGGGTCTTTTCTACGAAGTCTGCAGCTTCAGCAGGATCGGTGAGCAATTGTTCTTTAGAAAGAGTTCCATCAAAACCATGTCCGTCTTCTTTCTCACCTTGGCCTGTTTCTAAAGAACCGAGACAGCCTAATTCACCCTCAACACTTACACCGATAGAGTGAGCCACTTTCACTACTTCTGCTGTGACAGCAACGTTATACTCGTAGGTAGCGGGGCTTTTAGCATCTGCTTCTAGAGAACCATCCATCATCACGCTAGTGAAGCCATTACGAATTGCTGAGTAACAGGTAGCAGGACTATTGCCATGATCTTGGTGCATGACAATTGGAATATGAGGATAAGTTTCTACTGCTGCTGCTATTAAGTGACGAAGGAAGTTTTCACCTGCATATTTGCGGGCACCTCTTGAGGCTTGTAGAATAACTGGACTATCTGTCTCATCTGCAGCCTGCATGATGGAGAGGATCTGTTCCATATTGTTGACGTTGAATGCGGGAATGCCGTAGTTATTCTCTGCTGCGTGATCGAGTAGCAGTCTTAATGGTACTAGTGCCATAGATTTTCTCCTAGAATGTTTTGTGAAAGTTGGCTAATCAAATTTATTTGTGCGTCTTAACTCAACATCTTAAGATAGTTTTTACCTTTTAGCTCAAGATTTTTCTCGTTAGTGTTACCTGCTTGTTTTCCTTTCCTGTTTTTGTTGATACATCAGAGAATCAGCATCTTTTAACAGGTCTTCAATAGATTGATGTCTGCTTGCGGCAAATTCGACAATCCCGACGCTATAACAGATATTGTAGCCACGTGCGGACTGTTTGTTGTGGTCTTCTAGTGCTTGCTCTAGACGCTTTAAGGTATTTTTGCCCTCTAGTGCATTAGCATTTGTCATTAAAACTACAAATTCATCTCCACCTAACCTGCCTATGACATCTGATTCTCTAAAAGTGTCTTGTAAGACTTTACTGAAGCTGGTTAATGCCCGATCCCCTTCTGCGTGACCGTACTTGTCATTGATTTCCTTGAATAAATCTAGGTCAAAGAAGAACAAGGATGCGTCTTTCTCCAGGCGTTTACAGAGGTTCAATGCGTGTAAAGAGAGAGCTAA
>CASBQB010000076.1 GCA_949127655.1 Chroococcales cyanobacterium PMM_0086
GATAACCATATTTGTTATAAGCCTGTGTAGGAGTAAGGTAATTCATTATCTTGTAACTTTAGAATTCTCGTATTTTACCCCATTTGACTACGTTATGTCAAGATTAGATTACTCGACCGACTCATACCGTAATGGACTAATTCGAGTTGTTTGTGATATCTATACAACGCAGATGAGTGATTGTCATCGGGATATGCTCACAAGCTTACAAGTCCGAGCCAAAGTTATAGTACCTATTATCCAAGGGGAAACTCTTTGGGGGCTGCTTAATGCCAGTGAAAGTAATAAGTCTAGACAGTGGGAACCAGAAGAAATTACTCTTCTAAAGCAGTTAGCCACTCAAGTAGCTATCGCCATAGGACAGGCCAATGCTTATCAACAGGTAAAAACAGAATTGGTAGAACGACTTCAGGCAGAAGCACACCTGCGCGAAAGTGAACAGCGTTATTCGACACTCGCTTCAGCAGTTCCTGTCGGTATTTTTCGCACTGATCCCGAAGGGAATTGTATTTATGTCAATGATTTTTGTTGTACTATTTCGGGATTAACGTTAGAGGAGGCTAAAGGCACAGGTTGGATAAAAGCAATACATCCACAGGATCGAGATCGCGTCACAAATGAATGGTACGAAACAATTAAAGATAACCGCCTTTTTCGATTAGAATATCGGTTTGAGCAACCAAATGGGACAGTAACCTGGGTGCTAGGACAGGTCGCCAGAGAAAAGAATGCTCAAGGAGAAATCACTGGTTATGTTGGCTCGCTCATGGATATTAATGATCGCAAAAGGGCAGAAGAAGTAATTATTCACGATGCTTTATACGATCCATTGACAAATTTACCGAATCGAACATTTTTGGTAGAAAGGATTGAATTAGCCCTGAATAAAGCTAAACAAGAGGCAACCTATCGTTATGCGGTCTTGTTTCTAGACCTGGATCGCTTCAAAGTGATCAATGATAGCTTAGGCCATTTAGTTGGCGACGAATTACTTAAAAGTATTGCCCAAAAGCTGAAAACTTATCTAAAAAAGAGGGATTTAGTAGCACGACTTGGTGGAGATGAATTCGTCATTCTGCTGGAAAATATTACAGGTCTCGAAGAGGTTATCTCAATTACTGAGCACATTCTCCAAGATTGTCAAACGCCCTTACTGATCAATGGCTATGAGATGCGTATTAGTACTAGCATTGGAATTGTTTTAGGGACAACCCAGTATAACCAAGCCTCACATTTATTGCGAGATGCAGACATTGCTATGTATCGAGCAAAAGTACAGGGACGGTGTAGTTATAAGATTTTTGATGCAAATATGCACACTCAAGCAGTAAATAGACTAATTCTGGAAACAGATCTCCGTAAGGCTCTAGAACGAGAAGAGTTTATCGTATACTATCAGCCCATTATTGACATACATCAGGAGCGGTTAATTGGTTTTGAAGCATTAGTGCGCTGGCAACATCCTACTCGCGGCTTGGTTTCTCCTGGAGAATTTGTACCAATAGCAGAAGAAATGGGCTTGATAGTGAAGATAGATAGCTGGATATTTAAGAAGGCTTGTCAACAACTCGCAAGCTGGAAAAGTAAGTTTGCTGATCGCTTCCCCCTTAAGGTAAGTATTAATCTCTCTGCCCAAGACCTTCGCAAAGTCAGTTTAATTGAAGATATCGACCGAATACTAACTGAAACAGGTTTAAATGGTGATTCAATCAGTCTGGAAATTACCGAGAGTATGCTGATTGAGAATATCAATCAAACCATTGTTTTATTAACTAAGTTAAAAGCTAGAAACATCAAAATCAGTATTGATGATTTTGGTACGGGATATTCTTCACTCAATTATCTCCATCGTTTACCTACGGATAGTTTAAAGATAGATCGCTCTTTTGTCTCTGGGATGAAGCAAGGAAATCGTAATTATCAAATAGTAAGTACGATCATCGCTTTAAGCAATCAACTCGGATTAGTTGTGATCGCCGAAGGGGTGGAAACAGTAGAACAACTTCAATGGTTAAAGCAGCTTGGCTGTCAATTTGGGCAGGGCTATTTATTTTCTAAACCTTTATCTGCTCAAGCGATCGAAACACACTTTCTCCAAGGCAATTATTTTATCTAACCTAACGCAAAAAACTGCCTGAAGATACTCCAGACAGAAATAAAAATGATTTAAGAAGTTTTTTCTAGAGCGCGTTTGCACCTGCTACAACTTCGAGAAGTTCTTGAGTAATAGCCGCCTGACGTGCCTTATTATAAGAGAGGGTCAGACTACTCATTAAATCATTGGCATTTTCACTAGCGTTGCTCATAGCTGTCATTCTAGCTGCTAATTCACTAGCGGCTGATTCTTGCAATGCTCTGAGGACTTGATTATTCAGGTAAAGAGGGAGGAGAGCCTGTAAAATCTGAACAGGATCTTGTTCAAAGATCATATCCTCAGGAAATTTGGCAACGGTAGACTTGACCTTTTCACGTTCTACTTGTAGCTTTCCTTCTCTAGTGATCAGACGAAAAATTTCATCATCATCATTAGCTAAACCTTGGGGGTCTAAAGGCAGAAGGGTTTGAGTGACAGGACGAGAACTGATTAGAGAGACGAAACGAGTGTAAATAATCTCCACACGATCCACTTCTTCTGAGAGAAACAGAGAGAGAAGATACTCAGAAATTCCCGAAGAGTCTTTAGTTGAGGGGATCTGGTCTAGTCCAATATAGCTCTCAATAACTGGTAAATTGCGACGTTGAAAATACTGAGTTATTTTACGTCCTGTGGTAATCAATTTAACGTTAAAGCCTGCTGCTTGCAGTTCTTTAAAACGAATTTCAGCGCGTTTAATTACATAGTTATTGTATCCACCACAGAGTCCCCGATCACCTGACATGACTAAAAGACCTATGTTGTGAACTTCCTTCTTATTTAACAAAGGTAGATCTACTTCCTCTAATTTCAGTCTCTGTTGGAGGTTATAGATTACCTTGGCTAGAGAATCAGCAAAAGGACGGGTTGCAGTTACTTGTTCTTGGGCGCGGCGCACTTTTGCTGCTGCCACTAAACGCATTGCTTCGGTAATTTTACGGGTATTTTTGACCGATTGAATGCGATCACGAATCGCTTTGAGATTGGCCATTGTTTTTTCTTAGTTATTGCAAAATTTAGGTAGAAAGGGGGGGAATAGTTATTGATCTGTTCCCCCAAGGCGGTTTTTAGGCAGCAAATGCCTGTTTGTACTCAGTTATCGCTTCTTTGAGGAGTTTTTCCCCGTCTTCGGAGAGTTTTTTCTCAGCGATTAAATTTTCTACATACTTAGGCTTGCTAGTTTTGAGATAATCCCGTAGTCCTTTAGCAAAGACTGTTACTTTATCTGAGGGAATTTCATCTAGATAGCCATTGAGACCTGCATAGACGACCGCTACTTGTTCCCAAACTGCTAGAGGGGAGTTTTGAGGCTGTTTGAGGACTTCCCGTAGACGAGAACCACGCGCTAATTGTGATTGAGTTGCTGCATCCAAGTCTGAGGAGAATTGAGCAAAAGCTTCTAATTCGGCAAACTGAGCTAATTCTAGTTTTAATTTCCCTGCCACTTGTTTCATGGCTTTGGTTTGGGCTGCAGATCCTACACGTGATACAGAAATACCAGCGTTGATAGCGGGACGGAAACCAGAGTTAAACAAGTCTGAGGAGAGGAATATCTGACCATCAGTGATTGAGATAACGTTGGTAGGAATGTAGGCTGATACGTCACCAGCTTGAGTTTCAATGATTGGCAGGGC
>CASBQB010000077.1 GCA_949127655.1 Chroococcales cyanobacterium PMM_0086
GCCGGAACAACCAGAGCCTATTTTATTAGCCCAGATTTTTGCCAAACTTACCTCTCTTGGTCGTGTTCACAATGCTTCTACATCCGTTGAACCCTCGTAATTTGGCTACAGTATTGTTTGTCAAAAAGAGATTTTAAGAAAACCATTACTATATCTAAGCTACTACTTAAAAGCTCATCGACTTGAATATTATGACCGACTAATGGCAATTAGGACTGATGGTAATTGGGAAGGATGGCTCAAGTTTTTCTTAAAGGGCGTATCTCAAGTTAGCCAGTCTGCCACTAAAACTGCTCTTTCTATTCTAGATTTACGAGAAAATCATCGTCAGTTAATTGGTCAGGAAACAACGGGAAGTAATTATGGATTGTTGTTACTAGACCTTCTATTTAGACAACCTATAGTAAACATTCGCTTGATAGAAGAAGAACTTAAATGTAGTTATGGGACAGCTAATAAAGTAGTAGATCAATTCGTCAAACTCAAATTACTTAAAGAAATAACTGGAAATCAGCGAAACCGTCTTTATCGATATGAACCTTATTTAGCTTTGTTTGAAACAGAAAACATCTAAAAACTTATGACAAACAATAAAAAACCCGTCATGCAATTCGCTACACAACAGAGCCTCAATAGCTACATAAAGGGTATCTGTGACATAATGCGGCGTTCTAACTGTGCTGGTGCCCTTCAATATGTCCCTGAATTAACTTGGTTACTCTTCCTACGCATTCTAGATGACCTAGAAACCCAAGAAGCAGAAGAACTAGAAGCAGTTGGTTTAGACTTTACACCTTCTATTATCTCTCCCTACCGTTGGTCTTCTTGGGCTTCCCCTCAAGGAAATAAACGCCTAGAATTGACTATGACGAGTGTAATGGGTGATTTTACCAGATTTGTTAATGAGGAGTTAATACCCTACCTCAAAGCCCTTAAAGATAAGGCTAATGCTACAGCACGTCAAAAGATCATTAGTGAAGTTCTCTCAGCTACAGAAAGAGTTCGCCTAGATACTGAGTTTAACCTGCTTAATGTCCTTGATAAGGTACATGAAATCAAAGGGATAGACACTACTCATATTTTCCCTATCTCTCAAGTCTATGAAGGACTACTGCTGAAAATGGGAGAAAAGAACAACGATGGAGGACAGTTTTTTACTCCTCGTGAAATCATTCGCATAATGATAGAAGCTATTAACCCACAAATAGGACAGACTATCTACGATCCTGCTAGTGGAACAGGAGGCTTTTTAGCTCAATCTTATGAGTATATGAGAGCTAAAGCGGGGGATAATATTACAAGTGAACAACTAGAAACCCTTAAACTAAAGACCTTCTACGGGAGAGAAAAAGAATCCCTCATCTATCCTATTACTCTAGCTAATTTAGTCTTACATGGCATAGATCAACCCAATATCTGGCATGGTAACACCCTCTCAGAAACTGCTACTTATGCTGATCTGTTTCAAAATGCTCCACCTCTCTTTGAGATCATTCTAACTAACCCTCCCTTTGGTGGAAGCGAGCACAAAGAGGTACAAACACGCTTCAACTATAAAACTAGTGCCACACAGGTTCTCTTCCTCCAGCACGTTATAAATAGCCTTAAACCTAATGGTAAATGCGGTATTGTCTTAGATGAGGGAGTCTTGTTCCGCACCAATGAAACAGCCTTTGTTCAGACTAAACGCCAGCTACTCAATGACTGTGACGTATGGTGTATAGTCAGTTTACCTGCGGGAACCTTTGCAGCAGCAGGTGGAGGAGTTAAAGCTAATATTCTCTTCTTTACCAAAGGCAAACCCACCGAAAAGATCTGGTATTATGACCTATCAGATATTAAAGTAAGCAAGAAAAAGCCCCTTTCTGCTAAAGACTTTGAAGAGTTCTTACAGTTATTACCAAATAAAGGAGATAGTGAGCATTCTTGGACTGTTGACCGTGTAGCAATAGAAGCCAAAAACTACGACCTAAAAGCCGTCAACCCTCATGCTAAGACCCCTGAAGATACTCGCACTGTAGAAGACCTATTAGAAATTATTGCAACCAAAGGAAAAGAGGTTGAGGATGCTTTAGCTGCGTTGAGGAGGTAAAATCAATCCTCTCCAAAAATTACTGTAACTAATACTTACAACAGTAGAGAAGGTACTAGGGCGGCCACATTAGAAGAAATGCAAGCATCTATCAGACAGGGGCTAATGATTGTATGTAATACTAATATTTTAACACCAAAACTAAAAGAATCACTTAAAATATAATAGGTACATTTAAGCTAGACTAGAATCGAGTGAACTTACCCTGTGCATCCGTAACCCCTAGTCCACATACCCTGGAACCTTGGCAGAAATTAGGACTAGAAATAATCAGTTACTTTCAAGGCCGCGATGTGGTACTTGCTGTTGATTTAACTGAAAGTGTCGGTTTCAATGATGAAGGAAGATTACGCCTTCGTCAAGTGGTCGAAGATAGCCTACAGAATGGCGATACTGTCTACATAGTTCCTTTTGCTTCACAAGTCAACCCTCTAGAACCGACAGTTAATCCCTTAACTCCTGAAAAGGCTATTAAAATCAGTAGTAAATCAGATCTAGAAAAGGTTGTTAGTGCTGCTCCCCTTAAACCTGACCTCAAACTACAAAATACAGACATTCAAAATGCTGAATTATCTATCTATAGAGGATTAGCACAACTAAATCAATGTAGGTTAACCCAGAAACAACCTATAAAAGCACAGTCAGTCGTCTGGTTAACAGATGCCCCCCTGAACACTCAACCTGGTATCTCCTCGACTATTTGGGTAGAAACACCAGCAGCGAGTCCCTTTCGTCAGATAGACTCTCCTCAATCTATAGAGAGGGGGAAATGGTTAGATAGCTTACCCTTAATCAAACGCTCACGTCCTATTGATAAGTACACATTAACAGTTGTAGATCTCAAACCAACAGTACAAGAATTCTGCACACCCACACCAGGAGGGAAAGAAACCTGTCTAGTTACTCCATATCTGATTACTAAGTTAGCGTTACCTGTGACCGTGCTAAGTTTATTAAGTATTAGTGGGATAGTAGCTTTAGCCTTGGGGGTGAAACATTTCTTAAGTCTTAAAAAAATCTGGACAGTTAAAGTAGAAGAGAGGACATTCTCACTAGCTAATCAAGGTAAATTAAGCATAGGTGAACAAATAGAATGTCCAGGAAACCAAACAAGAGCTTATCTTAAAAGAAAAGGCAATCAAGTCTTTCTAGAAAGGGCTAATCATACAGAATTACCTGTTATATATAATGGGAAAGAAGTTACACA
>CASBQB010000078.1 GCA_949127655.1 Chroococcales cyanobacterium PMM_0086
AGCTGTTAAGCATTTAAAGTGCTGGTGTAGTTCTCGTAGAGTAGATCGGGCGACTGGGCGACTGGGCGACTGGGTGTGGGAGAAATCCTAGTATCCGATTTAAGTGCGTCTTAGCTTATCACAAAAGCATGTTCTGCATATGCTTCCAACAAGTTAGCAAGAGTTCCTTTTTCTTTATAAAAATTACAAAAAGTTTCTCGAAAAGATGATCTATTCACTTTGTTCTTTTGGGATACTTTTCATCATTGAAACCTCTTTACTATTAATTAGATTTTTTTTTTGCAGCCATAAGTCAAAAGAATAGACTACAGCTGTTACAGCAGAAGAAGGCGCTATAGGATGACAAGCCTTCTTTTTCCCGTAGTTTTCCATTCTACATAAAGCTTTAGTATCAATATACTCACCAGATTGTTTTGAGAGCAACTTAGCAAATTTAGGCTGAGTCATTCCCAATGTCTGGCGTGTTTTTTTAATCATTTTCCCTGAAATCTTTTCCTGAGACGGTAAACTGTTAGATTCTGACTGAAGTTTGCTTACTTCAGACAGCATATTTTCGATAATTTTTACTGCAGACATGATGGATTAAAATTGATACAGCTTTGTTATTATAGCTTAAATCTACAGTTCTAGATACATTTCCACAGCTTAACTGTTTGATCATTACTAGCACTGACAATTAAGCTTTGATCTGGAGTTATTGCCACAGAACTTACAGCATCAGTATGACCAGTAAGTACTGCTGTAAGACTTCCTGTCTTTACTTCCCACAATTTTACAGTTTTATCCCAACTACCGCTTATTAATGTTTCTCCATCTGCCCAAAAGATTAAGGAGGAAATAAGCCAAGGATGTCCTGATAAGGTCTGAATACACTTCCTTGAGTCCAGATCCCACAGACGGATGGTTCTATCTTCTCCTCCGGTTGCTAACCATTGACCATTTGGACTAAAAGCCAAAGCTTTAACCGTTCCTATATGTCCAATTAAGGTATGAATCAATTTAAAAGTCACATAATCCCAAAGTTTTATAGTTGAATCTACGCTGGCACTAGCTAAAAATAGTCCATTAAAAGCAAGCGCAGTTACTGCCAGCTTATGTCCCTTGAGTGAGGTGATCATTTCGCCTGTAGCAGGATGCCACAGCTTAACTAGTTTATCAGAACTACCACTAGCAAGGATTGTTCCATCTCGGTGGAAGAGAACAACATTGACCTTATTTTGATGTCCTGCCAAGACTTTAATTTGACTTTTAGTACTAATATCCCAGAGTCTGATTGTGCGATCCCAGCTGCCACTGACCAGGATATTTTGATCCTGAGGGTGAAAGTCTACTGATTTAACAAATTGAGTATGACCCTGCAGAATTAGAAGTTCCTTTCCAGTTTGTCTATCCCATAAGCGAATTGTTAGATCATCACTAGCACTAGCAATTATTTGACCATCAGGCGCAATAGCAACAGCATTAACACTAGCAAATAAGCCTTGATGACCGACCAGTGTGGCATAACATTGCCAAGGAGACAATAATGGGACAGATTTAGGAACCGCTTTCTTACCACGAAGTTTTCCTATTTCTTGAAGCGCTTCAGGAGTAGAAGTAATTCTTTGATTTAGATCAGAAGCAATTAAACGGTCAAGGAATGCTGCTAACTGTTGATTATCTGGAGTTTCCTGATCAGATGACCAATAATTTCGCCAGGCCAAACCCTGATCATTGACATTTAATAGATTGAATGGATGAATACCTGTGAGGAGATGAATACAAGTCATCCCCAAACTGTAGAGATCACTAGCAAGAACTGGCTTACCAAGAAGTTGTTCTGGTGCTGCATAAGAAGGACTGCCACTTATCTTATCTGCGATAATTGCTTCAGGTGGAAATTGTGCTGATCCAAAATCCACTAAAACCAAATCTGCTAAAATTTCCTTACTTGAATCCCTAGAGATAATATTTTCTGGTTTAAGATCACAGTGAATCAGCCCAAAAGTGTGCATCCAGTCAATTACGGGTAACAGACTTTCTAAAACTTGCCAGATTTGGTTAACTGTAAATTTACCCTTTTGAGCTAGGATAGTTGCTAAATTATCACCCCTAATATACTCCTGAACCAAATAGAAAAGATTATCCTGCTCAAATTGCTTCAAGACCCTTGGCAATTGAGGATGATCCCTTAATTCATCTAAAGGCTTGAACTCTTGTTGAAACGCCTGACACTTAGCGCCCCAGAGTTGCTGCACAATACAGACCATAGGAGGAGTTTCAGTCTGATTAACGGCTAGGAATGTCCTAGAAGACCCCCCTTGTCCCAGTAGTCCGATAGCTCTGTACATACCTGCTAATACTAAGCTAGAACCACATTCAGTACAAAATAGCGTTCCATCGGGATTTTGGGGTTTTAAACAGCCAGGAGAAAAACAGTAACAGGTCACATTAGGGAGTCTAATTCATCTACAATTTGTCCTTTGACTAGTGCAGATTTCTTGCTATTTCCATTCTCCTCTGTCGAGGACTTTTGATTCAAGAGTAACATTCCCATCATGGCATCAATTAAGCCAGAACCATTACTACCACTGACAGCGACATCGGGAACAACTCTTACCTGACTCTCACCAATCACCTGCATCAATTGTAATGCTGTGTAGGACTGAGATCCAAGAGCTTTTACCCCTGCATGATAGGCATCTGCTTTGGCCTCTCCTGTTAGGCGAATTGACTCAGCTTCTCCATTAGCCTGTTCTATAGTAGCAGAAGCTTGGAGCTTGGCAATTTTGACCCCTTGTTCTGCTGTGACCACCTCTTTTTGAATATCAGCTAGTGCTGTTTCTCGTACCAGTTCTTGCCGTTGGGTTTGAGCAGTACGCTGAGTAACATAGGTCTTTTCTTGTTCTTCAGCGATTTTGCGGTCGGTTAAGGTTTGCATCAATTCAGGTGGTGGAGTAATCAAGCCAATTAAGGTATCAACTGCCTGTACATCGTAAGCGCGTAAAGCTTGCCGGACATATTCTGCAGCCTCTGCTTGACGTTCACTTCGGGCAATCAGGAAATCGAGAATAGTATATTCCTGAGCCGAGTTACGGAAGTAATTACCGACAATTGGGCGCAGAACTTGGTCAATTAGATTCTGCATCGAACCCAAACGAGAGATCACCTTGGGTGCATCCAGCGATCCTACATGGATGATTTGGAAGATCTCTAGGTCAAAGGTAAAACCATCACGTGAGAGCAGTTTAAGGGCAGTTAGGGAGGTATCGTATCCATGTTCTCCACTAAACCGAGCTGTAAAATTAAGTACAATATTAGTAGTAGGAACCAATTCTACTTTCATAATTAGGGTGTTTAGGGGATGTTTGCCAGCATCTAGAGAATCAATCCAAACCCCTTTATTTCCCTTATTAACCAGATTGCCGTGAGTAAAGGATGCCCCACTTATATCATCTTGAGCTTTCCCTACATAGGAAATTACGACCCCTACATAGCCGATTGGTACCTCTGTCATTGGTACTTGATTTACCTCGACAAACCAGGGGTTAAGGTTCCAAGA
>CASBQB010000079.1 GCA_949127655.1 Chroococcales cyanobacterium PMM_0086
CAAGACCGACCCGATTTGATTTTAATGGACTTGATCATGCCTGTGATGGATGGGGTTGAGGCTACCCGTGCGATTATGCAGCAGTCTCCCTGTGCTATCTTGATTGTCACAGCTAGTGTCCACCAGAATGCAGGGAAAGTCTTTACAGCTTTAGGTTATGGTGCTCTAGATGCTGTTAGTACTCCAGTCTTAGGTAAACAAAATAGCCATCAAGCTATACAAGCACTCTTGAATAAAATTACTACGATCCGTCAACTCAAAGGTCTAGGAAAAGCACCTAAAAACACATCTACTGCAACCTCTTCTGCTTCTGGATCTCTGTCCAATAAACTCACTCCCTCAACTCTAGTGGTGATCGGTGCATCAACAGGCGGTCCTAAAGCACTCTCAACTATTCTTGCTGGTTTACCTGCTCATTTTCCCGCAGCTATGGCGATTATCCAGCATATAGATCGGGAGTTTTCGGCTGGTTTAGTTGAATGGTTGAACCAACAAACTCCTCTAGAGGTAAAAATTGCTACAGAAGGAGACAGACTCTCTAAAGGACAGATTCTTGTAGCTGCTACTAATGACCATCTTTACCTCAAAGAAAACTTGACCCTTTCCTATACCCCTCACCCTCAAAACTATCCCTATCGTCCCTCGGTAGATGTCTTCTTTGAAAGTTTAGCCAAAAATTGGGGCAGAAAAGGAACTGCAGTACTATTAACAGGAATGGGAAAAGATGGAGCATCTGGACTGAAACTATTACGTTCAAAAGGGTGGCACACTATCGCCCAAGATCAAGCCACAAGCGTGGTTTATGGGATGCCTAAAGCTGCGGCCCAGTTAAATGCGGCTGTGCAAATTTTACCCCTAGAGGCAATTATCAGTACTTTAATTCAACAGAATAAGCGAGGATAACCAAGATGGATGATCCTATACGGGTCCTTTTAATTGACGATCAACCGATCATTGGGGAAGCTATCCGTCGTATGTTAAGTGAGCAAACAGATATCATTTTTAACTACTGTAGTGACCCCATGCAAGCCCTTAAAGTGGCCAGAGAGTACTTACCTACGGTTATCTTACAAGATCTAGTGATGCCTGATGTAGAGGGCTTACTGTTGGTCCAGTTTTTTCGGGCAGAAGATGCACCTACTTTAGATGTTCCTCTAATTGTCCTCTCTAGTAAAGAAGACCCAATTATCAAAGCAAAAGCCTTTGCTTTAGGCGCTAATGACTATCTGGTCAAATTGCCAGATCAAGCAGAATTAATTGCCCGTATTCGTTATCATTCTCAAGCTTATATTAATCATCTCAAACGATTGGAAGCAGAAGCAATTCTTCAAGCAGAAAACTTCCGCATGACTAAAGAACTTGATATGTTACGTCAAATGCAGCAGATGATTCTACCTAGATCAGAAGAATTAGAAGCTATTCCTTATTTAGATATAGCAGGTTATATGGAACCAGCAGATGAAGTAGGTGGTGATTATTATGATGTGCTTTATACAGATGATATTGTCACAATTGGCATCGGTGATGTTACCGGACATGGTTTAGAAAGTGGTCTTTTAATGGTGATGACACAAACCGCAGTCCGTACCCTCAAAGAGATTCGAGAATTTGATTTCGTCCGTTTTTTAGACGCTCTCAACCGCACTCTTTATAAAAATCTGCAACGGATGCAATGTGATAAAAATCTCACTCTAGTCATTCTTAATTATGCTGAAGGAAAAGTTAGTATTAGTGGTCAACATGAAGAAACAATTCTGGTGCGAAAAGGAGGTCAGGTTGAACGAATTAACACTATGGACTTAGGCTTTCCCATTGGTCTAGATGAAGAAATTAGTGAGTTTATTAATGATACTTTAATTGAATTAGAGATAGGAGATGGCATAGTTCTCTATACTGATGGTATCCCAGAAGCTAAAGATATTGAGGATAACCAATATGGCATAGAAAAATTATGTGAAGTAATTAGTGAGAACTGGCATTTAACAGCTTCCGGGGTCAAAGATGCTATTATTCAAGATGTCAAAGAGTATATTGGTGAACAAAAAATATTTGATGATATTACCTTAGTGGTTTTTAAAAGAGATCTAAAATGAAGCAAATTCTTGGGGAATTTATTGAACACTTACCGGATCAAGCTGAGTCTTTAGAACTGATATTCAGCTTCAGCACAATATCTCTAAAACAACGCTGGAGAAATAATAATTTAGTTGCTCATTTTCTCGCTGATTACTTCTCAACCTTTCTCTCAATAGAAGAAAATCAAGTTATCGAAGCAAAGCATACAGTTCATTATATAACCAATGAATTGTTAGAAAATGCAATAAAATTTAATAACCATCAGCAATATCAAGTCAGATTCAATTTACACATTATTCCAGAAGAGAGTAGAGTTATTTTAATTACCAGTAATAGCATTGAGCGAGAATCTCTTCCTAGACTAGAAAATTTATTCAAAGAGATCTTATCTGGGGATACTCACAATATGTATATTAATCAAATTGAAGCAAGCACTCAAACAGATGATATTTCTGGTCTAGGTCTATTAACTATGATTAATGACTATTCTACTCAATTAGCTTGGAAAATAGAAACATTGCCAAGTAATTCGGACTTGCTAGTGATAACGACAATGGCTAAAATAGTCATCAATAATGTATAGTATAAGAAGATAACTAAAAAGACTAAAAATGGCAAACCAAGAAGTAAAAGGTGAAAAATATAAGGTAGAGTATGATCAAAAAACCGCCACGATTAACTTTAAAGGTGATATCAGTCTAGGCGGACCTAATGATTATGCACCAATTGTTAACTTATTGAATGAAGCAGCAAAATCCACTCCTCCTACTTTAACATTAAATCTCAAAGGATTAATTTTTCTGAATAGTTCAGGAATTAGTATGTTATCTAAATTTGTTCTGGGCTTTCGCAAAAAAAAGGGTATTCAATTAGTTGTTTTAGGTTCTAAATCTATGCCTTGGCAAGCGAAATCTTTAAAAAATCTAGAACGACTTTTACCAGGATTAAAGTTACAAGTTGAATAATTTAACTCTTTTAGGATATTAGTTATGGCTCTTAAAAAAAATATACTTAGTGAATATTATATAATTAAAAACCTTCTAGAAAATGATTGGATTTTTTCTCTAGGTAGCTTATTAGTAGCAGCATTAGGAGCTATTTTACTCTATATACTTCTTTTTTATGGCTTACGTTCCCTCTTTCGTAAATTTGAACGAGATGTTGCTTTAGTCACATTAAATATCTCTACTTATCCTATTTTAAGTATTTTCATTCTGACTAGTTTAAAACTCAGCTTTCATCATTTAATTGCACTAGGGGTTATTCAGGGATTAGAAAGAGTGCTCAATGCTGGTCTAATTGTAGCAATAACCTATTGGATCGTCCAGTTATTTACTCAAGTGGTTATCTACTATTTAAAACAATATACTAAACAAACAGAAGTGATGTGGGATGATGTTTTACTACCCATATTAGAAGCAGTTATTCCCGTGATTATTTTTACTATAGGTAGTGTATTTGTTCTGAAATCTTTTGGGGTTGATTTAACAGGTATTTGGGTAGC
>CASBQB010000080.1 GCA_949127655.1 Chroococcales cyanobacterium PMM_0086
ACCGTTTCTCACTCTCACCGTCGCACCAAAAAACTTCAACAAGTTAACTTACAGTGGAAAAGAATTTGGTGGTCAGAGGGTAACCGTTGGGTAAGACTACGCATCTCCACTACAGCTATCAAAACTCTTGAGAAAACAGGTCTTCAAGCTATGGCTAAAGAAGCTGGTCTTGATCTTAGTAAGTTTTAAAAATAACGGCTTTTGCCCAAAGAGGGGGGCTCCCCCTCTAGTTATCATAACCAATGCCCAAACTTTGCGCTAGCGAAGGATTAAGGGGAACCAAAATTGTCAACATTAAAAATAGCGCTAATAACCCCCAAGCAGCGCGTAAGTCGTCTAGTTCAGTTAACTCATTTAAACTGGGTCTTTCTAGTTTACGTTGCAAGAAAAGAATTAGCAGAGTCCAATAGAGAGGAATAGGATTGCCGGGATTAATCAGGGCAATGCCTCCTAAAATAATTATTGTGGCCAAGGTAGCGCGACGGGCTATTTTACGACCATAAATAGCTAAAATAATCCTGCCACCGTCTAATTGTCCTGCAGGTAGTAGATTCAAAGCTGTAATAACTAGTCCAAGCCATCCTAAAATAGTTAAGGGATCAATGGTAACTAGAGAGTTATTAAGTGCTTCTCCTAAAAAAAGATGTGCTAAAGTTCCTACTAAAACAGAGCCTTGAAAAAATTGGCTAGGTATTTGTATAATACTCTCTGGATTGGAAATAAATAACCCAACGAGCAAGATAATCAAAGAAACCAATCCAGCAACAGCAGGACCTGCTACAGCAATATCAAAAAGAACGCTACGATTAGGTAAAAGAGACTCAAAACGACTAATTGCGCCAAAAGAGCCAAGTTGCCAAGTTGGTAAGAAGAAGGGGACACTTAAACGCATTTGATACCGTCTCGCTACCAGACGATGACTAATTTCATAAGCTATCAAAATACTCAGTAAACCCAACCCTAGAGGAAGGACTTCCCGATAACGACCAATTTGACTAAACCAGTCAAAACCCAATAACATTCCTGCTGCTTCTAAGCTAGTCACTAGAGTTGACACTATTAGTACTAGGGCTAGATTCTTTTCTGCTAATGTTGTGGGTTTTAGACTATTTACACTAGGTAAAATAATGACCACTGGTTTACCTTCAGGACTTTCTACCAAAAAGAGACAATACTTATCACCAGAGATTTGTTTTAATTTGGCAGACATCTGATCATAGACAGATTCTGGTTCACCGCGTAGGTTACCTTTAAAAATAGCGCCTTCTTGATAAGAGATGGTTTCAGTGGCAAAAAAAGTATCAATGCCAAAAATTGCCTTGATTTGGCTGAGTTCTTCAGTCGGAATAGGCAATAATTCGGCAATAATCGGCTTTTCCTGAGTAGTAAAGGTTGTTTTTAGAGATAGTTTAGATTTGGTTTGTTGATAACCTGAGATAAAAATCAAGAGAGCCACTAAAAGTACACCTACAATGGCTGCTATCTCTGAAGCATTAAACATCGTTAGAATAGTATTTATAAAATGTGAGCGTCAAGAGAGGATCTTAGATGTCCTTGATGCGCTTGCAGAAGGTCAAGACCCTCTCTTGCATCGAGTCCCGTCCAATACATCAATAAAGCTAGTTTAACCCTTCTACCACTTTGTTCTAACAATTCCTCTGCTTGAGAACGCGATATACTAGTTAAATCTTCCAGAATTCTTAAAGCACGGTCTTCTAGTTTACGATTGGTTACAGCAACATCGACCATCCGATTACCATAGACTTTCCCTAGACTGACCATTACTCCTGTTGAGAGTATATTGAGAGCCATTTTAGTTGCTGTTCCTGCCTTAAGACGAGTTGATCCCGCGACAATTTCAGGCCCTGTTAATAGACGAATATCCAGATCAGCTTCTATTGCTACTTGGTCATAGGGAACACAACTCATGGCAATTGTTTGAGAACCCCTCGTTTTTGCCTCTCTGAGTGCCCCTTGCACATAGGGTGTCGTCCCCCCTGCAGTTATTCCAACGACCACATCTAGGGCTTCTATTCCCCTAAGCTGAATGACTTTTGCCCCCTCACTAGCACTATCTTCTAATCCCTCTGAACTACGTACTAGGGCTGCATCTCCCCCAGCTATGATCGCCTGAACTAGTTCAGGATCTGTACAGAAAGTGGGTGGACATTCTGCAGCATCAAGTACACCCAGCCGACCACTAGTACCTGCACCTACATAGAATAATCTGCCACCTGATTTAAGAGCTGCAGAGATCATCTCAATAGCTTTAGCTAGCTCTTGTTTAGCACCAGCAATAGCTTTTAGAGTATGGAGATCTTGCTGATTGAAAAGTTCTACTAGTTCCAAGGCTGAGAGTTGATCCAGGTTTTGACTCTCAGGATTAGCTTGCTCTGTTAAAAGATGCCCTCTTGCTTCTAGCATATCTTTAGAGTAACCCTTCTAGTTGGCGGCGAATATTATCCAAATCTTGATCAGGTTTTTCTGGTGATTCTTGCTGCCATTCTACTTGTTGAACATTGAGTTCAGGGGGCACAGCAAGACCTTCTTTTTTAATGATTTGCCAACTGTGACCAGAAGCACTACAAGAATCAATAGCATCTTGAATATACATTCTCTCAACAGTAGGAGTAGGAAAGTCTTGTGCTTCAAGAAGGAGAGAATAGCGAGTCGCATCGTCTTCGTCTTCAAATAATAAAACTATGTCATAGCTGGCAATTTTCAGACTATGAACTCCTTCATTGTCTTTTCCTGAATTAAAAAGCAAAATATATACTTGGGACAAATGCTCAGAAGTAAAAGAGGTGAACCACTCTACTAACTCCTTGGGTTCTCTAGATGGAGTTACTGAAGTTCCTTGGGTAACTACTTTAAAACTATATCCTGTTGTCTTGGCATAGTTGAGCACATCAGCGCTTGTTACAGATATTACCGTTGATTTAGACAGTCCCTGAACTTTTACGGTACGGGAGTAGCGGTAAGCATCTTCTTCCGACTCAAATAATAAAATAACTCTATGTTGCCCCAGTACTATGCTACAAATCTTTTCAGGTTCAAAGAGTAAAATATAGGTCTTTGTCATAATCACGACTTTATATTGAGATCGCTAGAATGAATTAAGACAGTATAGCGGAATCTGTAATCCAGTTGAGCTAAGTTTATGAATAATGTTGGTATTAGTTACTTGTTGTGGTGTGGTTGTTTCTTCGGTTTAGCAGGTTTACATAGACTTTACAATGGCAAGATTTTCAGTGGATTATTATGGCTTTTCACTTGGGGATTTTTTGGCATAGGACAATTCATTGATCTTTTTTTTATCCCCTCTATGGTGGTTGATGAAAATAATCTCAGAATGAGACCTAAGTTAGATCCACCTCAATTATCTAACTTTCCTGGCCTCTACGTATCCCCTCCTACCACCGCAAGTAAGCCTGTTTCACCCGCTCAATTGATGATTCTTTTAACTAAAGCTGCTCAAAAACGAGGGGGTAAGATTTCCTTAACTCAAGCTGTATTAGATACGGAAATACCTTATGAAGACGTCCAAGACACTTTAAACCAGATGATGAAAAAAGGCTATATTGTGCCTGGTAATGATCCAGACAAAGGTTTTGTTGTCTATGACTTTTTAGAACTTTAGTACTAGCTAGCGTGAATCTATGATCGCTATTTCCCAATGACCATTACGGGCTATTTCATAGGCTATCTTACCTCCATCAGAACTCATACTGGGATTACGAACTTCTGCTTCAAGGCCTTCAGTTAAATTGCGTCTTTGCTGTGTTTGACGGTCATAAAAATAGATAGCAGAACGTCCATTACGGGTGGCTGCGAAAGTAATATATCTGTTGTCTTCTGAAATACTAGGACTTGTCGCGATAGCATCGAGGAAGTTTAAACCAGGTAGATCGACTAAGCGTCTATTTTGAGAGTCATAAAGACAGACGACCTGAGTACCATTACGATCTCCAATAAAAACAATATAAGGCGTGGCGATCTGGGGAAAACTCTCTGTTGCTGGACTATTGATGTTCCGTCCTCCATTATCATAAGGGAGAGAGAGAAGACGTGGATAACCACCACAACTAGTAATTAGAGTAGCTAGACCAAAATAAACCCCTATATTCCCTATTTTTCTCATCTTTTGTTCGCCCCCTTATTGTCCAGGAGGTTTAACAGGAGTACCATTTAAAATATCTAATTCAATAGCTGGACCACGATCTATCACTTCAATATCCCATTGACCACGACGAGATGTTTCAAAGACTATATACCTTCCATCTGCACTGATTTTTGGTCTCCTGATCCAACTTCTGTAACCCTGAGTTAAAATTTCCATTTGTTCGGTAATGCGGTCATAGAGGATTATATCTGGTCTTCCCTCTAGACTTGATATATAGACCAGATAGCGTCCCGTACGGCTTAAACTAGGGCTTTCTGCAACGACATTATCTAGATTAACTTGTGGTAAATCGACAAACCTCTGTTCAGTCAAATTATAAAGAATCAGTTGAGGTGTTCTGGTGCGATCTGAGACTAGCGCCAACCAATTTCCGTCCCCACTTAAGGCAGGCTGTTGGTTATTGTAGCGTCCATTTAGGGTAATTGGGTTACTTGAACGAGAGGTTAAACTGCAGGAGGTAACTAGACTTAGTAAAGTTATTCCGATACTCCAGCGTAACAGCCAATCAAAGTATCTCTTAATAAGACTGTAATATTTGATCATCGACCGAAAAGTCAATATCTGTATGGTCACGACCGGATAACTGATAGTCTTTAGTAAAGGAATCTTTTAAGCCCGATATTAAGTCAAATTCTGGTTGCCAATTTAGTTCTTTGATCGCTTTGTTAATATCTGTAAAGAAGTGCTGAACTCTCAAAGGAAAAGCTTTTTTCTTACCAAAGTCAAAGGACTTAGGGTTATAGTGAACAATTTTGAGATCTTCTAGAGATACTCCTGCAGCAAGGCTACAAGCTTGAGCTAATCCATCAAAGGTAACATAACGACTTCCAGATATATTATAAATCTGTCCGATTGCTTGAGGTGAATTTAAGATAGCTGCCATTGCTTTAGCTAAGTCTAGGACGTGACCTAATTGAGTGATATGTAGACCATTTTCTGGAATTGGAATAGGACGACCCCTAACCAGACGATCAAAAAACCAACCCTCTAGATCATTATAGTTATTCGGTCCGTATATGTAGACAGGACGCACTGAAGTCCAGGGAATTCTACTTTCTGCTAAATACTCTTCTGTGGCAAATTTCCCTTTATGACGACTCTTGGGATCTACTGCATCTCCTTCTAAATGAGGTAAAAAATGAGAATTTTGATAAACTCCAGCCGAACTGACATAGATAAAATGAGGTGATTGCTCTTTAAATATTTCTACTAATGGCGCTGTATCACTTAATTCTCGGCCATTATTATCAAAGATAGCATCAAATTTCTCAGGGGCTAACTTTTTTTTAAGTTGCTCTGGATCAGTCCGATCACCTTGTATTTGTTGGATGTTAGCTAGCGGAGACGGTCTATTTCCCCGATTAAACAAGACTACTTCATGACCTCCTTCAACCAGAATTTTGCTTAGAGATACCCCAATGAAGCGAGTACCACCCATAATCAAAATACGCATCTTTTTTTCCCTTTGGTCTTATTGACTGCTTTTAAGATTATATAGATTAAGGTAGGTTCAGGATGTGTAAATAATTAGAGTATTTTAACAGCTATGTTTAAGAAATGTTATGCTATTTTAAGCTTGATGGCAACCTTGAAGAACACAGTATGAACTTAGCAATACCTGAATCGGTAAAAATTTGGTCTCAGTTTGGACATCCTATTCTGATGTGGACATTGTTGGGACTATCCATATATGCCTTATATTTGGGTGTTCAACTGCGTCGGATACGCACAGTCGATAAAGAGATTAGAAAGGAACTAGTCAAGAAACAGTTTAACACTAAACACTATCAAGTCGGCTCTTTGATCTTAGCCTTAATGGTCTTAGGAACCGTTGGGGGAATGGGTGTTACCTATATTAACAATGGTAAATTGTTTGTTGGACCTCATCTATTAGCCGGATTAGGTATGACTGGATTGATTGCTGTTTCTGCTTCACTTTCTCCTTTTATGCAGAAGGGAAATGATCTAGCTCGTTATACTCATATCACTCTCAATGTTATCATACTCGGCCTTTTTACTTGGCAAGCATTCAGTGGAACGGATATTCTCCTCAGAATTATTGCACGTTTGCCTTAATTAATTTTTCTCCTTCCTAGTTTTTAGGGAGGAGAAACCTCTGATTCACTAGTTCTATAATAAAAAAGAAGTCTTGCCAAAGAAACATCATATGTTAGTTGAATTTCGCCATCGCTATCCCAAAGGAAGTCTAATCAGTGAACTAGTTCAAATTGATCATGGACAGTATATTGTCCGTGTTTTAGTTCAGGTTGAAGGGATTACTCTTGCAACAGCTTTAAGTGCTTCTAATAATTTAGAAGAAGCAGAGGATAGAGCTATCAAAAGAGCTTTATCTTTACTGAGTTTAAATAGCCCCACAATCCCTTCACTGCCTGAAGAAAAGCTGAAAATAGTCAAAAATTCTGCGACTACTTCATCAGTAAAATCAACTAGTCCGCCCGCTAATAATGGAGTAACTAAACTTGCTTTAGAGACAGTCAATAATCAAAGTGTAGATCTAGTTTCTCCAGTTCCACCCTCTCCAGTTGAGACCAGTATAAAACCAGCAATTGAAACATCTGAAATGATTGCTTTGATTAATATGGAATTGGCTCGTATTGGCTGGAAAATAGACCAAGGACGTGAATATCTTTTAGCTACTTATGGGAAAAAATCACGTCATATGCTCAGCGATGAAGAACTATCCGACTTCCTTCAACATCTACAAAATGAGCCTACCTACTCAGAATGAGGCAGAAATACACTTAAGTTACTCCACAAAGGCTCAAAAGTAAATTTTTATTTCTAACTATTGAGAAAATTCTCAGTTGTTCCACCTATGTCAGTCAGATAACCCTGATTAAAAGAGCGTAGTGTAAAGAATTATTAACTTTATATAATATTTTATAGCAAAATATCACTGCCTGATCTTTCTCGTTACATCAAAAATGGTATTTTGAGTCTGTCAGAAGATATATGGAGAATAAAAAAATGGTTTTTGGACCAGCATCTCGACTTGGTGTGAGTTTATTTGAAGAAACACCACGATTAGAACTACTCCCAGGACATTCAGAAGAAGAAGTAGAAACAATTATTTCTGCAGTTTATCGACAAGTCTTGGGCAATGCTTATGTTATGGAGAGCGAAAGAGCAACGATTCCTGAATCTCAATTCAAACGTGGAGAATCGAGTGTACGTGAGTTTGTACGTGCTCTAGGTAAATCTGATGTTTATCGTTCCCGCTTTTTCGAGACTTCACCTCGTTACCGCTTTATAGAACTAAATTTCAAACATTTTCTCGGTCGGACTCCTGACGGGTTAGAAGAGATGAGAATACACAGCACTATCTTAGACAACGAAGGATATGAAGCAGAAATAGATTCCTATCTAGATAGCGATGAATATCAAGATGCTTATGGGGAAAATATTGTACCATATTACCGAGGCTACAAAACTCAGCCAGGACAGAGCATGGTCTCATTTACCCATATGTTCGCGCTTCTTCGAGGTGCTTCGAGTAGCGATTTCAAAGGTAGTCTTTCAGGAAAAACAGCTGTCTTAAATAAACTAGTGATCCAAGAAACTCCTTTGACAATTGTTCCTCCATCAGGTGGCTCAATTGGAGATGGTTGGGCTTTCCAAGAGCCTACATCCGCTTCTCGTACCCGTTTGGGATCTGGAGCATCAGAAGAAGGTAAAGTCTACCGGATTGAGGTAACTAGCTATAGTTCTCCAAATGCGGTTAACCGAGTCTCTAAATTTCGCCGCAGCAACCAAGTCTATCTGGTGCCCTCTAGCAAACTCTCTCAAGAGTACCAAAGTATTCACAAACAAGGTGGCGTAATTGCCAGTGTTACTGCTGTTAATTAGACATCCCTTGTAAATTTTTAGGAGAACCTTAAATGACTGTAATTTTAGATGCACCTGTGGAACTTTGGCCTAATAGCAGCCCTGATGAACTACAGGAAGCAATTCGAGCAGTTTACAAACAAGTACTGGGTAACCCCCATGTTATGGAAAGTGAACGGCTGACCACAGCAGAATCTCAATTATGCAATGGTACAATGACAGTAAGAGATTTTGTACGTGCTGTTGCTAAATCGGACTTCTATAGCAGTCGATATTTTGAATCTAGCGCACCCTACCGCTTTGTGGAGCTAAACTTCAAACATCTATTAGGTCGCGCACCTTTGGATCAAGCTGAACTTTCTGAGCATATTCGTCGCGCTATCGAGGAAGGATATGAAGCAGAAATAGATTCATATATCGATAGTGAAGAGTATCAGGGCAAATTTGGTGAAAATATTGTTCCCTATTATCAAGGAGCAAAAAGTCAAGTTGGACAAAAGCAAGTCGGTTACAACCGCACTCTTTCCCTCTATCAGGGTTATGCAGGGGTTGACAGTGCTTTTACCGCTTCTCGCCTAGTTGACTTCGTAGCAGGTAATACTGGTAACAAGATTAACCTACCTACTACAGGTGGTCGTCTGAGTGCTCGCAAAGATGCTACTGAGAAGACATTCAAGATCGCAGTTAAAGGTGCTAAATTTGACAGCCCTCGACGGGTTAGCAATACTGAATACATCGTCTCAGGAGCAAAGATGACCCCACAAATTCAAAGGATTCATCGCGCTAATGGTACAATTGTCAGTATTACAGAAATTGCTTAAATAAGCCTAGCTTTATGGACCGATAGAGAAGTGAGGTTTTGCTTCTCTATTCGGTCGATAGCAATATTTGGTGAATTTAACCTCTCTCTTGTCTAAGGCAACCATACTTTAAATTAAACTGATCTATCTCAATATATTCTTTTTCTTAAGACGGCACCTTGTTTAAGTCATATTTTATTTTCTCTCCAATCGCACTCAATTAGACCATCGTGGAAGTATCGAATGTTACCCCCAATAGCACGTAAAAAAATGCAGGCCTGGGTACGGAGTCGTCACCTAGTTTTTTCAGATAAATTTCTCATTTTTCAGTCTTTAGACTATCCAGCAGTTGAACGATTTGAGGAATGTGTTAGTAGTCTAGGCGGGTGTTTAATTTCAGTTGAACCTGTTAAACAAGTTTGGATGGGAAGTCATCGGAAAGTGATGCTTTACCAAGCTAAAGCTAGTTTACACACCCCTCATAATGAACTTAGACAATATTGGTTTAAATTTGGCAGCTTTCGC